>JAGYLK010000146.1 GCA_018401175.1 Candidatus Altimarinota bacterium | reverse complement strand
TGAACTGGGTATTGAGTTTTCTTGGTATTATTGCCATAGCAGTAATTATTTTTGCGGGATATATGTATGTTGTTGGAGGAGAAGAAAGTAATGAGAAAGCGAAGAAGATGATTCTGTATGCGGCGATAGGAATTATTGTGATTCTGAGTTCTTATGCCTTAGTCAATACCTTGATTACAAAGACTATTGAAGGAGGCGATAATTCCGAGGTAGTATATGTTTCTCCTGCTGAAGTTTTAAATATCCCACTTCAAGTCTCTTGTGGATCAGGAAATCCAGGATGTGAAATATATTCATTAGGTGCGACGGGAGGATTTGCTGTTCAGGAATATTACGACATAAAAGTTTTTATGGAGGGGAATTATGCATCAGATTCTATTCGAAATGTGAAATGGAATTTTAGTGATGGAAAATTGTATGAAGGAAACTTAGCGGATAATGGCGCAGTGGAACATTCATTTAGTGATTCGAAGTGGTATTCAGTTGCTGTTATGGGACAGATTGAGAATACTGACCCAGAAACAGCTGCAGTACGTCCATGGAATCAATTTATTGGACAAGTGCGTGTTTGGGTTGGGGATGTAGTTCGTGCACGATTTACTGTGACACCATCGGGACAAATTAAGCCCGGGCAGTCGATAGAATTTGATGCTTCTTCTTCGGCAACTGTTGCTGGTTCAATAAATAATTATGAATGGACTTGTGCTCCGTCAAATGGAATTTCTGCGACAGTGTGTTCGGATTTTGATACACAAAAAACAGCAACTGCAGAGAAACAAAAGAAGAGTTTTTTTGCAACATTTGATGTTCCTGGAGCAGTAAATATTTCTTTAAAGGTAAAGGCAAAAATTGGTCCGGAATTGACATTAGAATCAGAGATAGTGGATCAGGAAATCAAGATTCAGTCTGCGGGATCAGGAATGATTAACTTTAGCGTTCCAAATGTGGTAATAAAAAATATTCCAGTAGAGCTACGTGCTTCGGGAGCGCCAACAGATGGTTCATACGAGTGGACTTTTGTTGATGGAGCTGATACGGGGGACAAAGTGCAACATACCTTTCTGGAAGAAGGTGTGGAAATGGTTGAATTGATTGCCAAAGATAGCTTGGGAAATCAGATAGGAGAAGTAGTGCGAAAAAATGTGGTTGTTTCTCCAGCAAAGGGAACGATAAGAATAATTGTTCCGAGCGTTATTGTACAAAATGAAGAAACATCCCTTCGTGCAACAGGAGCACCAACAGATGGTTCATATGAATGGACATTTGCGGATGGAACGACAGATACAGGAGATGTTGTTCTACATACCTTCTCAACAATAGGAACAGAGGAAGTATCGCTGCTAGCAAGGGATAGTGTGGGAAATCAAATTTCTGGAGTTGTGAGAAAAACAATACTTGTTTCAGAGAAAGAGGCAGGAAATACGCCAATTCGCATGTTTGTCCCAACAGAAATAATAAAAGGTGTTTCTTCAACATTTAAAGCATTTGGTGCGCCAGAAGACGGTTCATATCTTTGGTCGTTTGATGGAGAACCCGACTCATTAGAAAATAGTCAAGGAAACCTCGTCTCTCATACGTTCTCAGAAGAAGGAATACATGAAATTACCCTTAAGGGATTTACAAATGATGAGTCTCAGATTGGAGGAGATGTTGTCAAAAAAGTAATGGTTTCTTCGCTCGATATGCCCATGGCTATTGCCACAGTTAATGATATTCCGGTTTTAGTCGGAACAACAACACGCATTCCCAGAAGCATTGGGGATCAAAGAGTATTTGGTTCTGCTTCATGTGATGAATTTGGCACATGTGGTCCATCTGCACTTTTGACTCATAAATGGAAATGGAATGGGAATTCAATTCCTGAATCACAATTATCACAAATTCTTAATCGTTTGGGCGTTCACGTTTTGAAATTAATTGTTACTTCTACCACAGATGCAACAAAAGTAAATGAGCAAACATTCCGTATCAAAGTAGAGAACAATAATCCGACGGTGGATTTTGAAGTAACTGAAGATCCAGTACTTGGGTCAGGATTTATGCGATTTACAATCACGGCAGACGATATCGATGGTGAAATTGTTCGATATCGTTTACAGGCTTCTGAATACGGAAAGATTTGGGATACGCAAATGATTCCTACTTCACAAGGGACGTTGTCAACGGTTATGGACCTTTCTTCTCATGTTGGAGTGCATGATGTTACCTTTCGTGTAGAAGTCATAGATTCAGATGGCGGAGTGGGGACAAATACCAAGAACAAAACTATTACTGTAGCGCCTTCTTCGGCAAGTAATGAATCGCCAACCGTTTCGATTTTTACCACACCCGCTACTACCGGAACAACCAATAGCGTGTTTCGATTCTTTACCCAGGCATATGATCCAGATGGAGATTATCTTACTTACACTTGGACATTTCCGGAAGGGCAGACGGTATTCGGAAAAACAGCGGTTCGGCGTTTTAACCAAGCAGGAGTATATGTGGTAAAAGTAACGGTAAGTGATGGTATGGAAAATGTTTCTGCTACCGAAACCATTACCGTGCTTGATGATGCAAGCGGGAGTGGTGGGGGAAATGGTACGGGAGGAGGAACTGGTTCGAATGGTAATGATGGAGCAAATGGAAATGATGGAACAAATGGCATTTCTTCTCTCTTGAAAACAAGTACAGAACCAGCGGGATCACATTGTGCCAGTGGGGGAATGAAAATTGAATCAGGAAGTGATGAAAATGGGAATGGAATACTTGATACTTCAGAAATTACTTCCACAGAGTATGTCTGTAATGGTGTGGCTGGAAGTGAAGGATCAAGCGGTGCTAACGGGACGGATGGAACTGATGGAGCTGATGGAAATAATGGAGAGAGTGGTTCAGGGACAAATGGAAATGACGGAACAAATGGTGTCGCTTCTCTTGTAAAAACAGGAGTAGAGCCGGCGGGAATACATTGTGCCAGCGGGGGAATGAAAATCGAATCAGGATCAGATGAAAACAAGAATGGACAGCTGGAAGTTTCTGAAATTACAGCAACTCGATATGTGTGTAATGGGGAGAATACTTCTTCCGGTGGAACAGGGGGAACATCTTCGAATAAAGCACCACAGGTGCAAATATCAGGAATGAGCCCTGGGAATACGGGGGACACGACTACTCAATTTTCATTCTTTTCCAATGCGAGTGATCCTGATGGAGACACTCTGTTGTATGAGTGGAATTTGGCAGATGGCGCTACTTCTACCATGAAAAATGTAACACACCGTTATGCTGCACCAGGGACATATCAGGTGAGTTTGCGGGTTTCGGACGGAGTTGCTTCTCGTGAAGTAAAAACATCAGTACGAGTTGTTGCTGAAGGAGAAGTGATTCCGGAAAGTTCATTGCCTGCGTATGAGCCAATATACCATTCATCACCTATTTCATCGATTAAAAAAGACGGAAATCCGGTGGTTATTATTTCTGGTGGAACAAATCCGATAGAAGGGTTTTCTCAAAAAACACAAGAGGTATCGACTGCCAAAAAACAAGCTTTAGTATACTGTAAGACTGAATTGGAGTGTTCGACACTTCAACAACAGATAGCCTTATTGGACGTGCTCCAGCAAAAAACAAGTGAGTTGGACAAGGAAACGGATCCCGTGCGACGACAGCAATTGAAAGATGACATAGCATCTCTCTTGGAACAGTCAAAAAATCTGGATTCAAATATCAGTCTTGCTACAAAGGGAGAAGGATTTTTGGCACTAAAACAAAAGGTGCTTTTGGAATGTTCGTTTCAGGAGGATTGCGATCGTCTCCAAAAAGAAATTGATACACTTTTGCTTATTCAACAAAAAATTGCCGCAATGGAGGCAGAAACAGATCCTCTAAAACAGCAGCAACTTCGAGAGGAAATAATGGCTCTTTTGGCGCCGTTTGAATCAATGACGATTGCAACTATTGAAGGAACGACGAATACAACATTCTTTCTGTATGGTCAGATAAATTTTGAAACAGATCGTCCCGTCTCTATTGATTGGGAAACGGGAGATGGTCGTCAATTTTCAGGACAAGACGTTTCCTGGAAATATTCAGCGCCAGGATTATATACGGTAACAATTATTGTTTCAGACGGAACAGCAAATGTTACAGACACCCTTACTATAAAAGTTGATTAATTTTTCATATGACAGATATCCCATCGGTCCCGACTCCTGAGAACGAAAAAATCTCTCCTCCTGATGCAGGAACACCTCCTCCAGCAGTAATTCCGTCTTCTTCTGAAGATACAAAACAGGAACCTGTCGCATCACCAATCGTGAAACAACAGACAGATACTGAGAAGAAGGAAGTTTCTGATGTGCCGAAAAAGTCAGGAATACAAGTATTTATTGCCTTTATTGCGATTTTGTTGGGGCTCATTGCGGTTTCATATGTCTTTATTCTCTGGTCTCTTGTGGAAGGAAATTTTAGCGATCCTCAATTTGCTCAACTCTTGGAAATGGTGGGGATGACTCCGGCGGAATTAAAAGAAAAATTCACCCTTATTAGTCATATCCTTTTTGGCGGATTTTCATTTATATTTTTGATTGCCTCATTGGTGAAATTTTTTCAATGGTTGATGACTTCATCCTCATCCGTATATAGAAAAACTCATATTCGGAAGATGTCAGTATTTCTTATTATTTTGATTTTCTTAATTGGAATGTGGGTTGGAGTAATTTGGATTATTTCTCATGCAGAAGCTTCTCCACCAGTAGCAACGGGAACTACTGATCCTTTAATTACAACACAGCCAACAAATGTTGTCGGTTTGACAGCTCCTATATCGGTAGAATTCAATTTAGGAAATAAATTATTTGAAAAAATTCCCCGAGAATTGGTACGGGAAATTCGATGGGATTTTGATAACGACGGAGAAATTGATGCTTCAGAAGCGATTGTTACCAAACGTTTTCTCGATAGAGGCAAAAATAATGGTCGGTTTCCGGTGAAGGTAGAGGTAGTCTATTTTTCTCCAAGCGTGAATGAAGAGCGTACCTACACAGAAACAAAGGAAGTTATTATTTCAAACGTTGCCGTAGAAGCAGTTATGAAAGCTACTCCTGAGGTTGGTTCGGTTCCGTTGACGGTTAAGTTTTCAGGAGAAGACTCTAATGATCTTGATGGAGAAATTGTGCAGTACGAATGGGATTTGGATGGTGATGGGGAGTTTGAAATTCGTGGAGTGGATAAAAAAGAAGTAGAACAGGTATTTTATAAAATAGGAGAGCATCTGGTTCGTCTTCGAGTAACGGGACAGAATCATGATTTTTCGATTGATGAAAAAGTGATTGTCGTAGTGGCAGCAGAAGAAAAAATTCGGGCAGAAATCGTGTCTCCTGATTCTGATTTCAAAGGGACAGCGCCCCTTTCTATTACGTTTGATGGATCGCGATCATATACGCGCTCGGGGAAAATCGTAAAGTATGAATGGCGTGTGGATAATGCGGAGAAATCATTTATTGGACGAAAAATGCAGCGAGTTTTTGATATCCCTGGAGAGTATGAAGTTTTGTTGACGGTTGAAAATGAAGCCGGAGATAAGGATGAAGTGACACAGGTAGTGAGCGTTGTTCCATTGCGAGACATGAAAATCTTGACATCTCCGGTTGTGAATGAAAACGGCGTATTGGAAGGGAAAGTTCCATTTGAAGTAACATTTGATGCATCAAAATCAGAAATTCCTCACGCAGTAGAATGGCGTTGGGATTTTGATGGAGATGGAATTGTTGATGAATTTTCAAAAAAAACTTCGTATGTATTTCGTGCACCGGGAACATATACGGTAGAACTTATAATCGTTGATGCCGATGATAATGAATTTACGACGAAACAAAAGGTGGTAGTAGAAAAACTGGGGGTTGTTGCCAAAATTTCAGCTACGCCCTCTTCAGGATCAGTGCCGTTAACGGTTGATTTTGATGGTTCGGGATCTCAGACAAGTGAAGGAGAAATTATTAATTACATTTGGACTTTTCCGGGAGAAAATCCAATTCATTATGATGGGAAAATTTCTCGAGAATTCCGACAGGTGGGAGTGTTCCCCGTAAAATTGGAGATTTTGACGTCTTCTGGCGTGAAAGCAGAAACAGAGATGTTTATTTCTGTTCGGGGAAAGGTGCTCTCGGCAGGATTTACGGCTTCGCCAATGGCTGGTTCGGCGCCACTGACGGTGCAATTTAGTCCCTCAGAATCAACCGGAGATATTCGATCATATTTTTGGAAATTTAGCGACGGGTTTGTTTCTACGGATCCCTATCCAAAGCATACATTTACGTACGCAGGAGATTTTCCAGTAACGTTAAAACTTACCGATTCGCGAGGATTAGTTTCAGAAATGACAAAAACAGTGACGGTAACAGCGGCTCAGTAATACTTTGTGTATGAATTATCGTAGAAATTGGTTTCTGCTCGCGCTTGGCGCGTCAGTGTGTGCGGGAAATTGTTCTGCGTGGATTCCTGATACGTCATTGATTCGCGAAGAACGTTCGTTGGAAGTATCAGTTATTCAAGAAGAGGCACATATACGAATTCGATCACGATTTCACAATCCAACAAGCGAGGATCGTGTTGTGCGTTCCTGGTTTCCTTTTTCAGACACCGCAAAGGATATACATGTTTTTGCAAATGCAGAGGGGGTTTCGCTTACAGAATTTACAGATCAAGCGCGGCTTGATGCGTTGGCCGATGCCGCAGAATCGGCACGAGATGTTCGTTTTTTTCGATTAGGGGATACTCCTTGGACACGTGTTTTTCGTACAGCAGATATTTCTATCGCGGCAGAAGATTCGTTAGAATTAGTATGGGACTATACTCTGGCGGTTCAAAAACAGAGCGATTTTGAGGGAATTGAAATTTTTCTTGATGACGGAGTATCTGATGGAATATTTCAAATAGAATTTTCATTAGCAACCACTACGCCGCTTCGTCATTTTTGGTCACCATTTCTCGCCGAATCGATTATCAATCGTTCGGAATTAGGAATGGTATCTCTTCAGCAGCGATCGGACTTTTTGGCAGAAGAAAATTTTCGAGTTCTGTGGTCAGGAAAAGAAGACCCAAAGGCGCAATTCTATAATGATGGATATCTGTATATTGGGCATTTTCGTGCTTTGCCACCGCCACAGGAATTCCCAAAAGTAACGCTTCTTTTGGATGCCTCCGGTTCGATGTCGGATGTGTGGCTCCATGTGCAAGAATTACTTCGTTTTTTACTCGAACATCAAGAAAATCGTCAATTTCGTGTTGCGCTAACGCATTCGGGTTCTACAGAATGGATTGTGGGAGGGGAAGATGTATTTGAAGAAAATACATCAGTATTTCGCCAGAAAGTATTGGAAACGGTTGCGTGGAAATCTCCATTGGGGCAAGGAAATATTTCCGAAGTGCTTCCACAAATGGGACAACCACAAGAAGATCATTTATTAATTGTTTTTTCAGATGAGGAGAAAATTCTTCCACCAAATAATTCAGCTCCTGTAGCAGTATTACAGTTTTTTTCATCAGAAGAATCCTCTTCTTGGAAAGCATTGGCTATGGCAACGCGAGGCGTTGTTCAAAAAGCTTTTCGAAGTATTATGGGGACATATGAGGCAGAGGAATTGTTACATTCGGTAGATTCATTACGTGAGCCGTTACAGGCATCAGATATCATTTCTCAAGAAGGCGAAGGAGAAATTTTCCCCGATACATTTATTCCGCAATTTGACTCAATCTCTCCGGTTTTTGTGGGACGAAAACCAGCGGAGATTCAGATAAATGTTGGAAATACTTGGTTCGAGTGGTTTCCTAAGTATTGGGCAACGATGAATATTGCTCAAAAATTGGAGAAAGGGCAGCGAGAGAATTTCTTTTCACGAGAGGACGTAGATGCAATTCTGGCAGTTGCTCGGACGTTTGGAGTTCGCACGTCTTTATTTACTTCTGAGACAACGCGAAATCAATTACAAAAAAATCTGTTAGATCAGAATATATGGGCCATTGTGGAAAAGTTGTGGAAAGAAAATATGTTTTTTTCTGATGCCCATATTCATCTTCTGAATGGAGTTCCGTTGTGGTATGAGTCAGACGGTGTATGGCGAGCATTTCATTTTCGAGATCGCGTTACTCCAGAGCGATGGATACAAATAGCTCCTTTTTCTGCAGCAGAGCGACAATTATTTGTTCTTTTTCCAGAGGTATTTGCTGAGCCGTTTGGAGTAGGAGAGAGTGTTGAATTCTGCACCTTGTTTCGGTGTTTTTCGGTTGTCCCTGGTGGACGAGAAAATGCGTTGCCAAGCGATCGAGCATTTGTGAGGGATTTTGATCCTCATCATTGGGCGATTTCGTTTGTAGTTGATCTCGTGGGAAAGGGGATTTTGGAACCAGAGCTGAATGGAAAATTGCATTTGGATCGGGCTATTTCGCGTGGAGAATTTGTTGAGATGCTGGTTTTGGATACACATGGTTCTCAATTTATACGATCGATTTCATCGGTTTCGTTTTCTGATTTGTCTCCCGGAGATGTCTTTTTTGATACCGTTCAGTTTCTCACACAAAAAGGAGTTATTCGTGGCTATGAAGATGGGAGTTTTCGACCGATGCAGGATTTGTCTCGAGCGGAGGCGGTAAAAATTCTTTTGGCAACAGAAGGCATCATTCCGGCAGCGGTGGAGCAAGGAGTGGCGCCAATGTTTCTCGATACGACTGGTTGGGAGCGTCCGTGGGTGGAAGAAGCCGCTCGGAGAGGGATTGTTCAGGGATATGAGGATGGAATGTTTCGTCCACATATTCCGTTGTCGCGTGCGGAGGCGGCGAAGGTGATTGTGGAGGCACGAAGTTCTTCATATTAGTTACCAGTTTACAGTTCATAGTTTTTACAAAAAGTACTTACGAGATAAAACTCCTGTACAAAGAACTATTAACTCTTAACTATCAACTGTTAACTACTTTCCCCACCATTCACGAGGATTTTCGTGAAATCGGTTGAGGGAAGCTTCTTCTTCATCTGTTATTTTTCCTGCGTCTTTGAGTGTTTCGACAATTTCAGCAAAATCAGTCAGTGTGTGAAATGTGACGTGATGTTCTTTTTCATTTTCTGCTACTTTTGGGGTACTCCAGGTGAAGATTCCGAGAATATGTTCCACGGTTGCGTTGAGTTCTTCACGAAGTGCATTTGCAGAGACAATACTACTTCCTCCGGTGCTAATGGCATCTTCTACGACGAGGATTTTTTTATCCATTTCTCCGCGTCCTTCTACCATTTTTCCTGCACCATGATCTTTTGGTTTTGATCGAACGTAGAGCATCGGTTTGCTGAGTCGTTCTGAGACAAATGCTGCCCAAGGGATTCCGGCAGTTGCGGTTCCGGCAATGAATTCTGTGGGAAGTTTTTCGCGCTCAATGAGTGCTTCAAATCCATCAACGATTTCATTTCGAGCATCCGTAATACTCATAAGTTCTCGACAATCGCAATAAATAGGGGAATGAATTCCACTTGCCCAGAGAAAGGGATTTGTGAAGTTGATACGCACGATATTGTGCTTGACGAGGATGTTGGCTATCGTTTTCATGCAACTTTTGGGAAAGAAATTTCGATACAAGTATAGCGGATAAAACTTCAATCTTCAATCTTTCCTCCTTCGTCCACCGAGGGCGGACTACGGCGGACAGGCAATCTTCAAACGGCAAACGGGTTTTGTCGAGACCGGTCGCTTGACTTTGGGGAGAGCTTTCTTTAAAAATTGAGCAACATGAAGAAGTCATTGATTCTCTTGCTGGTGTGTTGTCTGTGGATTCCTGCGTTGACAGTGGATGCGGTATATCCTGCATGGTTGCAGGCAATAGTAGATAATAGTCGTGCGATTTTTGGGCAGTTTTATTGGAATGATTTGGAGCAGGAATACTCAATGGGGGATACGGATGGAACACTGACGGTTTTGCCGGATGTATCTGCTCAGCGGTTGACGACGGCACAGTTGACAGCCAAAACGGACGCCATCGAGGGCGTTTTTTATTGGGATACAGAACTCAAAAAATATATGGAAGGACAGTCGGATGGGACGGTGGCTGATTTGGTTCCTCAGACGGAGACACGGTTGACCACCGCACAAATAAAAGCCAAAACAGATGGTGTTTCGGGGATGTTTTATTGGGACACAGAGGAAAAACAATATTATGTAGCGCGTTCTCACGGGGCACTTGCTGCCATACTTCCGGTGTGTCCAGAGACACCTTCGGTGGTAGATCGTGATGGGAATACATATGCGACATTATGGATGGGAGATCAGTGCTGGATGGCGGAGAATTTGAATGTGGGGACAAAAGTCGATGATCCCGGATCAGCTGCGATTACCGCGGCGTGTACTGGAAATGCGGGAACCGTGCAGACTATCGGCGGGAGAGAGGGTTATTGTACTACGGAGACATACGCAAGCTGTCATCGAAGTGGAACAGGAGTAGATGAAAAATATTGTTATGGGAACCTGGAATCCAATTGTGACAAAAATGGCGGATTGTATGAATGGCAAGAAGCGATGGATTTGCCTGCAAATTGTGCCTACACCGACTGCTCTGCGCAGATCAATACTCCACACCAAGGATTGTGCCCTGATGGCTGGCACGTCCCAACCGATGCGGAGTGGAAGGCGCTGGAAGGATATCTGGGGATGTCCGTTGCACAGCAAGATACGACCGGATGGCGTGGTACAGACGAAGGGGACAAATTAAAAACAGTTGACAAATGTACCGGAGGAGTGAATTGTAGTACTTCTGGTTTTTCCGCTGTTTTAGCGGGCTACCGAAC
>JAGYLK010000145.1 GCA_018401175.1 Candidatus Altimarinota bacterium | reverse complement strand
GGTTTCTGCTTCATCCACAGAAACAAAATTGTCGCGACGGACAGCGCAAGGGCTGCCGCGCTTGGCACGAGCCAATACACTCCGTCGAGAAATAAATCTAAGCTTGTTGTTGTCATAACATTATTTTTTTTTGAGTTAATTTTTTTTGGGTTAATTTGAAAAACTTATGACTACGACGAGGTAGTCGGTGCTCTTGCTCTTTCCATAACATTAATTTTTTTGATTCATAATTTATTTAATTTTTTCACCGTAATAGGAAATATGGAGTTCATTGATTTTTTTGAGAACAAAAAAACAACGAGCTCACTCGTCCTTTTTTAACGGCAAAGCCGTAATGTGAAAGAACTTATGTATTTTTAATATTTATTTATACAGAAGTCAATGGAATTAAAAACGTTTTTAATAAAAGTCGATTCTTCGATGACAATATTTTTTTACAGAGAAAAAAAGAGAGGATCTTTTTTAATTTGAAAAATTTTCAACAAGAAGCGTTGATTTACTACAAAATATCCAAGAAACGGAATTTTTTTCAGCGCTTTCCTTTTTATGTATACATTCAGAAATTGCTTTTCTCTTCTCTTTCTGAAAAAATAACCTCGAACTTTTCAAATAAACATGGGAGCAGAACAAGTAGGCGGACTCGATGATCTCTTGATGGGAAATGTGGCAGAAGGATCAGAAGAGACTTCAGAACAAATTGCCGCACGAATTTCCTCAGCACAAGCTCGTTTGGCAACGGTAAAAAAAGACGAGAAAAAAACATCGAAACACGATACTCAGTTGGCACAAGTGATCAAACATTTACCAATGGAATTGATCCCCTTTGTTTCCTGGCTTATTAATCACGAAATACCAAGTCTTACGATTCTCGCGATTCTCTCTCTGTCTCAAAAACCAGCCGATGATGCATTAAAAGCATTTGATATTATAGCTGGAGAAACCAAAGAACAAGCGTTCCTTGCTGAAATTCGCCACGGAGCATTACGAGCAAAAATTTCAAACTGGAGCCAGCAAGTACTTACCGTTGACGCTTTGTCAAAAACTGTCCGTTTGGCATCATTGCAGAATGAACAGTTGAAAAATTCTCGTTTTACAACGGGAATACGTGCAATTGTGGAAGAAATATGGTTGCGATCTTCGGCAGAATTTGATCCGGAAATGCTAGATCGGTTTTCACGAATGATTTCTGCCTGGTTTTGTTCTATGCCGCAGAAATAGAGAGTTTTACGGACTCGATTCGTTCGCCATTTATTTTTTCGATGCGGAAGGTAAAGGTATGTGATTCGGCATAAAGTTTAAGTTTTTCTCCTGCAGGAGGAAAATGCTCGAGTTTCTCAAGGAGAAAATAGGCAAGCGTTGCATTTTCTTCATCTAACTTCCAGGGAAGGAGTCGGGAGTGTGATTTCCCGAATTCTTTTGGAAATTCTTCCGCCAAAAACTTTTCTATTTGTTCGAGTTCGATCTCCGAATTACACAAAAAATCATAGCGACCAATACGTCGGATGAGTACATTTTCGCTATCTTCTTCGTCTTGAATCTCTCCAAAAATTTCTTCTACCACATCCTCAAGTGTTATAAGCCCGATCATTCCTCCGTGTTCATCATAAACGACCGCCAAATGCTGTTTTTCTTTTTGAAATTCTCTCAAAAGCGTGTCGATTTTCATCGTACGGGGGACACGTAGGGGAGAAATAAGCGACAAATTTGCAAGGTTTTTTTCCAAAAAATCAGGTTTCAGCATTTCTTCCACGAGTGATTGTACGCGTAGAATTCCGACAATTTCATCAAGAGATTCATGAAATATAGGGATACGGGAATACATTTCTTCGGCGATTTGAGGCAACGCGTCCGGGACAGATGTTTTGTCGGCAAGACCAAAAATTTTGCTACGTGGAGTCATAATGCTTTCTACTGCATGTTCATTAAAATCAAGCGCATTTTCTACGAGTTCGCGCTCAGTTGATTCGATAGATCCTTCTTGTTCTGAGAGTTGGAGAGCGGCCTTGAGTTCTTCTTCACTCAATCCATACGTACCTCGACTTCCCGTGAATTTTCTCGTAAGTGCAGCAATAGGAACGACAAATGGGTAGAGTAAAATTTCTAATACTTTGATAATGGGAGCGGCAATAAGGGAAAAAGCAATGGCGTATTTATGGCAGAGAGCTTTTGGCGTAATTTCTCCAAAAACTAAAATAAGGAATGTCATAATTCCCGTTACAATCCCAATTATAGAGTTCGCGCTCATAGTTCCTCCCAATTGTTCAGCAAAATTTATAGCAACAAGTGTTGCAATAGAACTGGCAGCAACATTTACAACATTATTTCCAATAAGAATCGTCACCAATAACTTATTGGAATCTGATTTTATTGCTTCTAATTTAGCGATTTTTCTCTGACGTTTGATACTATTGGCTGTGTTTTTAAGCGCTTGTATTTTTTCTGGTCCGAGCGAAAAAAGAGCAATTTCTGCCCCAGAAAAAAATCCGGACAGGAGTAATAGTAACAATAATAAAGGAATCTTCTCCATTCCCGACGATTCTACTCAGCAATTTATATTGGTCAATTCCCCTTCGATTTTTTTGACATATTGCGGAAAAGTCCTCAAAATTTTAGTGTATTGAATATTTTCTCCCCTGACATGAAAGTCATTATCTCCCAGGATTCGTTATTAGAAGCATTAAAAACCGTTTCACGTGCTGTGTCCGGTCAAAATACGCTTCCCGTTTTGGGGAATATCCTTATTCAAGCGGAAGGAAAAAAAGTGAATTTTTACGCTACAAACCTGGAACTTTCTATTTCCACTTCCTGCGAAGCAATTGTGAAAAATGAAGGAGCTATCACCGTTCCTGCAAAAATTTTGACTTCATATGCTTCATTGTTAGGAAAAAATGACGAAATCGAATTAACCGCAACAGATGGTGCTACATTGGAGGTAAAATCTCCAGCGTCAAAAACAAAAATTAAAGGAATTTCTGCAGACGAATTTCCACAGATTGCCACGGTCGATTCTGGGGTAAAGATACATCTCGATTCCAAAGACTTCCGTGCGGCGGTTCATCAGGTTGCGTTTGCCGCACAAGAGAATTCTTCTCGGCCAATTTTGGCGGGAGTTTACTTTGGTGCAGAAAAATCAGAACTTCGTATGGCGGCGACAGATTCATATCGTTTATCCGAAAAAGTATTGAAATTGAAAACAGCCGTAGAGTCTCGAAAATGTGTTATTCCTGTTCGAGCGGTGTTTGAAGCAGATCGATTAGCAGCAGGAGTAGAAGATATTCGCGTAACAATTGGGGAAAATCAGGTACTGTTTATGGTTGATAATACGCAATTAACTTCTCGTTTGATTGATGGACAGTTTCCCGATTATCAGCAAATTATTCCAAAGAAAGTTTCTACTACTCTTGAAGTAGATCGTGCAGGATTTGAGTTAGCGGTTCGTCGAGTTTCTATCTTTGCAAAACAAAATAATCAGCATATGAAGTTGGAAGTTTCGGGCGAAGGAACGTTGGCTGTTTCAACAGATGCAACAGAAATTGGAGAAGAGCGGACAACTATTCCAGTGAAAATAACAGGAGAAGCCAATATTATTGCTTTGAATACAGACTATGTATTGGATGTATTAGGTGCTCTTTCAAACGAGGCAACGGTAAAGCTTGAGCTGGATACAAAAATGAGCCCGGCGGTCTTTAAGACTGTTTCTGGTTCAGATTTTGTGCATCTGGTGATGCCGCTGAAGATGTAACATCTTCTTTCAAACTACAAATTTCAATTTTCAAACTTCAAATTTTTTTAAAATTGTGAAAGTTGGAAAGGTGTATTTGACTTTCTTTTGGCAAAGAGAGGGGCGGGGAGGGTTCTGAAATCTAAAAAAACTTGCAATTTTTTTAAAAATACACACAATTTATACGAATTCGAGTCGACGCCTCTTTTGAGTGGGCGATTGATTCGTTGTTATGTTGTATGTTTGAATACAAAAATTGTTCGAAGAATGAAACTGACTTCGCTCCCGTTCGATCTCGATATTTCAGCACCACTTGCTGAACTTGCAAAAAGTGGTCGTGTTACGCTTGTGAACCTGGCAAATAATGCGGCTAAAAATTTTCTTGTGGCACAAATGTTGCAGAGAACGCCTTTTCGGAATGTTTTTTGGGCATCGACTGATGAACGATCGGATACAATTGCGGCGTCGGCGCGTATGTTTTTTGACGGAGAAGTCGTGGAAGTGCCGCCACTCTTAGAACCAATTCATTTGTATACGATTCTTTCCCTTGCTCGGGCAGAGAAGCCAATGCTTTTGTTGTTTGAGGATTTTGAAAAAACCTGCGCGCAGAAATTTCCGACAGAAGAAGCGTTTCACAAAGAGGCACTGGTGCTTCGCAATGGAGAGATGGTGCGTATATTTGAAATATTTGAACACCTAGAAAAGATTGGATATGAACCAGCGGTGGAACGTGTTTTGCGGCCGGGAGAGTTTGTTCGGAGAGGAGAAAATTTGTTTGTATTTCCCATTAATGAAACAAATTGTGTGAGAATGGAGCTTTTTGGAGATCAAGTAGAGCGAATTGCGTTTATTGATCAAGAAAAAAATGAGGAAATTTCGGAATGCGATATGATTGAAGTGTTCCCTGTGAAGTTTGAGGAAGCGTGTGGCACTTCTTTTTGGGACTTGCTTCCAGCAGATATGCCGAGTGTCTTTTTGGCAGATGATTTGGATGCGGATGAAATTCCACAAACTCCTTTTCCGACTATAAAATTTACCACG
This sequence comes from Candidatus Altimarinota bacterium, assembly GCA_018401175.1. GTDB lineage: Bacteria > Patescibacteriota > Gracilibacteria > UBA4473 > UBA4473 > M50B91. The sequence goes on along the minus strand of JAGYLK010000145.1, from coordinate 2,623 downwards.
TTTCCCGGAGAGGATGAAGTATTTTTTCATCTTAATTTTTTCTCCGTTTTGCCATTTTATACAATTCCAGATTTTGTAGTAGATATAAAGGAGCGGTTTCATCGGGGATTTAGTATTGCCATTGCGACGAAGAAGTTTGAAGAATTGAAGACAATTTTTCGTGATAACGAAATTATGTTTACGGAAGATTTGTCCGATAGAACACCCAGTACGGTAAAAGTTGTGCGACTAAATCCAGAGGAGTTTGCTCCTCATTCGTTTCAGAATAACGAGCGAAAATTTCTCTTTTTGACGGATCGAGAGATTTTTCAGTTTTATAGAACTTCTCGTCAAAAAAAAGCAATTTCGGGGATGAACACAGAGCTGATGCTCTCTTTGAAATCTGGTGATTATGTGGTTCACGCAGATCATGGAGTTGCCAAATTTGAAGGAATTGTGCGTCGTGATTTGGGAGAAGAATTGGGAACCCGGGAATTTTTGAAACTTGGATATGCAGCGAATGATAAGCTTTTTATTCCGGTTGCTTCAGCCGAGAAAATTACGAAATTTCTGGGAGATGAATCGCCAAAACTTACGCGCTTGGGAGCGAGCGATTGGCAACAATCTCAAAAAAAGTTGCGCGTAGAGGCAGAAAAAATCGCGAAAGAATTATTGAAACTCTATGCATCACGCGAGTTGGCCAAAGGAAAAGCATTTCAAGCAGATGACGAAATGATGAAGGAATTTAATGAAGGATTTCCGTATGAGTTGACACCAGGACAATTGAACGCGTGGAATGATGTGCGTATTGATTTGGAAACGCCACGACCGATGGATCGTCTGGTGTGTGGAGATGTAGGATTTGGGAAAACTGAAATTGCTATGCGCGCAGCATTCAAAACATTTCGAAGTGGAATGCAGGCGGTAATTTTGGCTCCTATTACTATCTTAGCGGAGCAACATTGGCAATCATTCCAGAAACGCATTGAGGGGAAAAACTTTGGGGTAGAAATTGCACTTCTTTCCCGATTTCAATCGCCGGCAGAGCAGAAAGACATTCTCCAAAAGATCGAATTAGGACTTATAGACATTGTTATTGGAACACATCGTTTACTTTCAGAAGATATAAAGTTTAAAAATTTGGGACTCATTGTTGTTGACGAAGAGCAGCGATTTGGAGTGAAGCAAAAAGAGAAATTGAAGCGAATGCGTGCAGGAGTTGATGTCTTAACGATGACGGCGACACCGATTCCACGAACATTAAATATGAGCTTGAATAAGTTAAAAGATATTTCAACCATTACTACACCGCCACCGGGAAGATTGCCAGTTGTGACGGAAGTACGAAAATATAATTTGAATTTAATTCGTGAGAGAATTCTCTTTGAAACAGAACGAGGAGGACAGGTATATTTTCTCCATAATGAAGTTCGTTCAATTGACGGTTTGGCAAAACAATTGGAGGCGCTGGTTCCCGAAGTAAAATTTCTTGTAGCGCATGGACAATTGAAACCAGAAGATTTGGAACAAAAAGTTCGGGCATTTAAAAATGGAGAAGCACAGGTTTTGATAGCGTCGACGATTATTGAGAATGGAATAGATTTGGCGAACGCCAATACGTTGATTGTTTCTCGTGCTGAAAAATTTGGACTTGCTCAGTTGTATCAGCTTCGTGGTCGTGTTGGTCGTGGGAGAACTCAGGCGTATGCCTTTTTTCTCTATCATGGTCAGAAATTGGCACTGGAGGCCAAAAAACGACTTCGTGCCATTGTTGAAGCAAATGAATTAGGTTCTGGATTTCAAATTGCGATGCGCGATTTAGAGATTCGAGGAGCGGGAGAAGTTTTGGGAGTCAATCAAGCCGGGGCGATTAAGAATGTAGGAGTTTCGCATTTTATGCGCATGCTCAACAAAATGGTGGATCAGATGCGTCGCGGAGAAATTGCAGAAGAACTTGAAGAGACAGAAAACATTACCGTTGAAATTCCATTATCAGCCTATATCCCCGGGCATTTTATCCCCAATACTGCGGAAAAAATTCGGGTATATCAAGAATTGGCTTCTGCCGAAACAAAAGAACAACTTGATGAAATGCGTCGAGATTTGAGATTAGATTTTGGAACGTTGCCCTTGGAAGTAGAAAATTTATGTCGTGTCATTCGCTTAAAAATGCTCTTGAGGAACACGAATCTCTCAGGAATTAAAATTAATCGTGCTTCTTATAAATCATATGAAGTGGTATTGCGTATGGGGAATAATTTTACGCCGGATCAGATTTTCGGACTTGTTCAAAAGGGAAAGTATCAATGGACGATTACAGCAAATTCCTTGAAATTGAAGATGGAGCAACTGCCAGTGAATTGGTATGACGAGTTAATGAGTGAGATTGAGTTGATGATACCGATGAAAAAGTGATTCAAACTTCAAACTTCCCCCGCTGTACAGCGGGGTTTAATCTACAATCTTCACACTACAAATTTCGGATAGTTTTGCATTTAAAATATAACATTACTCTTGCATTGGTTCAGTTTTGTAATTGTTTCGTGTACTAACATCGAGTCATATTAAAACCTGTATTTGCTATAAATGGTGTTTATTGAAGTTCAATTTATAAAATTGAACGAGCAGAGGAAATGTTTTAGTA
>JAGYLK010000144.1 GCA_018401175.1 Candidatus Altimarinota bacterium | reverse complement strand
GGTCAGTGTGCACACCACCACCCCTTGGATTCAAAATCCAGTCGTTGTTGTAGTAGTGGGAGTTGTGACGTTCATCGGAGAGAGTGTACGACGAGTGAAAAATGAATGCAAATTTTCTGCCGTTTTTTGCATGAAAGGACGAAAAATGCTTTCAAAAAAGGTTGCCAGAAGCACAAAAAATAGCGAAAATTCGGGCGAAATTTAATCCCCCCTCATTATGAAACGAGTTGCCATCAATGGCTTCGGAAGAATCGGACGCGCTGCCGCACGCATTATTCTTGATTATCACGGAGATGATCTGGAACTGGTAGCCATAAATGATCCGGCTCCTACAGAAACGACCGCTCATCTGTTTAAGTTTGACTCCAATTATGGAACGTTTGATCAGGATATCGAGATCGTGAATGAGGGAGAAAAGGAATTTTTGATGGTTGGTGAAACGAAAATTCGCAGTTTTTCTACGCGAAATATTTCCGAACTTCCTTGGGGAGAGTTACAAGTAGATATTGTTATGGAATGTACAGGCGTGTTTCGGACGGTGGAGAAGTGCCAACCACATCTCGATCAAGGAGCAAAGAAAGTTCTTCTTTCTGCTCCGGCAAAGGACGATGGATTTCGAACAATTGTGCTTGGGGTAAATGATGATGACTTGAAAGACGATGACAAATTTGTGTCAAACGCGAGCTGTACCACCAACTGTCTTGCTCCCGTAGCAAAAGTGTTGCACGACAATTTTGGAATCAAAGCGGGGCTCATGACCACTATTCACGCGTATACAAATGATCAAAATGTTCTCGATGTGGGACACAAAGATCTCCGTCGCGCACGTGCCGCAGGACTCAGCATGATTCCTACCTCAACCGGCGCCGCAAAAGCGGTTGGACTTGTCATTCCGGAATTAAAAGGAAAACTCACTGGCCTCGCCGTACGAGTCCCCACGCCAACCGTTTCTCTTGTAGACTTAGTTGTAAAACTTGATAAAAAAGTAACTGCCGAAGAGGTAAACAAGGCTCTCGAATTGGCAAGCAATGAAAATCCTGCACTTATTGGATATGAAACACGTCCGCTTGTGAGCAAAGATTTTCAGTGTGATTCACGAAGTACTATCGTAGACGCCAGTGAAACAATGGCGATCGATGATATGGTAAAAGTGCTAGCTTGGTACGATAACGAATGGGGATACTCATGTCGTTATGTTGACCTTGCCTGCATGATGTAAATGACACTCTACGAATGAAATGAGTAGTTTGTGGAATTTATCCCGCATATGCGGGATCTCGAAAAATGAAATTCAAAAAAACTCCCCGCTTCTGCGAGGAGTTTTTGTAATGTTGTAACTCTAGAATTGTCCCCAATCGCTTTTCATCGTGTATATTGTAAGGAAATAAATCATGTGATTTTACACTATGAGTAAGAAAAGTGCAAATACTGTTCTTTATAAATTATTTCCTTCGGGAGAAACTATTGCTCCTTTCTTCATATACCGGTAAAATACGCATGAATGGCTGGTAGAAATACCACTCGCGGACATCCCGCCGGACTAGCCCCCCGAAACAAGCTCTTCCCTCGTGATCTACAAAAGTTCCGAATTACGGAACGAGACACGTGCGTTTATAACAACAAAATAAAATGGCAGACAAATTATCCAAATTTTTGGAAAAATCAGGACTTTTTCCTCATTCCAACGAGAAACAATCATCTTCTCATTCACCACACACACACAACACATTATCCACTTCCGCGCCACAACAAGGAACGCAAAAGAAACATTTCACAAAGCGTCCCAGTAAAATAGTTTCACAACATCGCTCTTCCAATCCACCGACAAAACAAATTCCTCTCTCACCCGGTGCAAAACCATTTGAGCCACGTATCAAGCCGTTGGACATCGCGAATCACGTACTGAATCGCAAAAACATGCCCGCAGGAAATGTTCGCATAATCCCCCTCGGAGGAATGGAGCAAGTGGGACAAAACATGATGATGCTCGAAATGGGCGATGATATCATCATTATCGACACAGGACTTGAATTTCCTTCTCCAGAACACCTGGGGATTGATGTTTTGATTCCCGATGTCTCATATTTAAAAGCGAATAAAAAGAAAATCCGCGGAATCGTCTATACGCACGGCCATCTAGACCATATCGGAGGGGCGCAACATATGATGCAAGATCTTGGATTTCCTCCGATGTACGGAACGAAACTGACCTGCGAATTACTCAAAGCAAATATCGATAATCCAGAGATAGTCAAAAAATATAAGCTCCATGAGATTACTCCTGAATCAAAACTTCGACTTGGGAAATTCGAAGTAGAATTTTTTCATGTAAATCACTCTATTCCTGATGCCGTAGGAGTTGCCGTAAACACTCCTTTTGGACTTATCGTTCACTCAGGAGACTTCAAAATTGAACACAATCCTTCTGACAAAACTCCCGCGAACTTGCGCCGGATACAACAACTTGGTGACCGTGGTGTGGCGCTGGCAATGGTAGATTCTACAAACGTAGAACGTGATGGAAACACGCAACCAGAATCAGAAATTGAAGCGGAGATAGCAAGTGCTATTCGAGGAATTAATGGTCGCGTTATACTTGCCACCTTTGCTTCAAATATTGGACGAATTGCTCGTATCGTAGAAACTGCTGAAAAAGATGGTCGTACCGTCTTTATCTCTGGGCGTTCTATGGAGAGAAATTTGGCAATCGCAAGGAAATTGAAGTATCTGAAATGTAAGGAAAAAACGCTCCAACGAATGTCGCGCGCTGCAGAGGACATGCCTCCTGAAAAAGTACTGATTCTTTCTACTGGATCACAAGGAGAAGAACTCGCGGCATTGACACGCATGGCAGCCGGAACACATCGCGACATTCATTTGACCCCAAAAGACACGGTTATATTCTCGAGTTCCACCATTCCGGGAAATGAAATTGCGATCGTGTCAGTTCTGAATAATCTGTCTGAACGAGGAGTAACCACGCTTGATAATAAAAAACTCGACAGTCATGTTTCTGGACATGGACATGCCGAGGAAATAAAGCTGATGACATCTCTTTTGCGGCCAAAATTTATCGCCCCAATTCACGGAGAACTTTATATGCGCCATCTTCACAAAGAACTTATTTGTCGCGACTTAAAGTTGCCACGCCAAAATGCAGTAGTAATGAAAAATGGACAAGGAGTTATTCTCAATCGAGAGGGAATGAAGTCAATAGAGAAAAAGGATTTTCTTCCACAAGCGCCCGTACTTATTGAACTCGGTGAAAAAGTGGGAGAGCATATTCTTTCAGACAGAACATTGATGGCAAACGGCGGAACGATTTTCATTTCAATCACTCAACATGATGGAAAAATAAAGAATCTCAGTATTCGCTCCCGTGGATTTCGATACATGGGGCAGGATCACGAGATTTTTCAACTTCTTGAAAAAGAAATCCGTGCTGTATTTACACGAAGTTTTGATCCTAGTCGTCCAGTGAAAGTGCTTGAAGAAACGCTGAGTAAATCAGCGGAAAAATTACTGTGGCAGAAGTTTAAAAAGGATTCACTTGTCGAAGTAATCGTTCAATAACTACTATTGAAGAGATCTCTCTATCTGCGTCTCCCAACCAGGATTTACCACAATAAGTGGTGCCTGATTTGATTCAGGCACAGACATTGGTTGCTCAAAATCTAAACAAGCATTGATATTACTATTTGTTTGTTCACATCTCGCAAAAAACAAATATCCTGGATGATACTCATATTCAGTAGTTCCTTTTTTTGATTCAAAATCCGCCCTCAGAACAGAAAAAGCAGTGTTTATTGCGATAAGTTCATCTGCCTCATCTGGAAAGAGCTCTCCCATATCAGAACGATCCTTTAATTCCTGCCTTCGCACTCGACGGTCTTCCCAATTTATATCGTAAACGGAAATATTATCTTTCATTATGATTTCATTTCTGAACGAACAGCTAATAGCGTCTGCAATTCCACTATGCGCCTTTTATCAACCTCTGATACAAAAGAAGCTTGCTGAAGATCATCGAGTTCTTCTTCAAGACACCAGGTTTGGGTATTCGCATCTGGTACCTCTTTTTCAATTTCAAATCCAGATCCCATTTGTAAAAAGTTAATAATTATAAACACAAAAGCACTTTTTATATTTAAAGTCAAATAATTATTGTGCCACAAAACTCGTCGCTCTAAGCCATGCAAAAGCAAAAAATTCCTTCTGCGAAGGAAATAACTCCTCAGTAATGCAGTGTTTTCTCTGTTTTATCTGCAAAAAATTCTATCAACTCATTCATTCGTAAAAATTGATCATCGCGAAGAGATGCCCCTAAATCCAATAACTTTTTAAAATTATCTAGCTCCTGTTGTGATTTCGCTATAGATTGCTCACTGATGGGCAACCATAACTTTTGCGATTCCGTTTCTTGTACTAATTCCATGTGATATTCTTTTAGCATTTTCTGAAATATCGGTCAAGTCTATCGTGCCACAAAACTCGTCGCTCCAAGCCAGGCAAGATCAAAGATCGCCTTCTGGGTACGAAATAATTCCGCATTTTCCATGAGAACC
>JAGYLK010000143.1 GCA_018401175.1 Candidatus Altimarinota bacterium | reverse complement strand
GCGGGAAGGAAGAAAAGCCCGTCGCTTCGCGACGAATTGCGAGGGTGGCGGCACGGAAAAGTGCGCGGTTTTGTCACGAACCGTATGGTTCGTTCCGATTTTTTGGACGAAGGAGCGGATTTCTTTCAAATCCGCGGATGAGGACAAAAAAGCGGCTTGTTTCGTATCCGAAACCCACTTCCGCAAGGGTTCGACCCAATTGTTTCCTCCGCGTTCAAAATCTTTCATTTTGGCTTTCAAAGCGAGGGTGGCGCGCATAGTTTCCTCTTTCTTTTTCAAATATATTTCTTTCGGTATATCACCATCCAAATATGCCGAGACAAGCTTTTCCAAGCGCGCCTCGCCTGCTTTGATTTCATTAGCGAGATTTTGAACGTCACTTTGCGATGCGTAAGTTTCCTCTTGCTCCCACTTGTCTATTTCTTTTAACATCCAATCAGTGTAGCGATCGCAAAGTGAAATTGTTTGAAGCCGATCCTGCACTTGGCTCACCAAATCTTTTTCCTGTACATAGCTTTGCGAGCATGCGCCGCGCTTCTTGGTACAGCGATAGTAGCGATACAACCCGCCATTTCCTTTCGCAAATTGCGCGGTAAACATGCTCGCACATTCCCCGCAGCGAAAAAGATTGGTGAGCGGAAAATCATGCTTCGCCCTGCGATTCTGCGGGCGCGATTTTTTCGCAAGCGTTTTCTGGACGGCTTCAAACAATTGCGGAGAAACAATTGGCTCAAAGCTTCCATCAAACCATTCACCCTTGTGGTGCGTCATGCCGATATACGCTCGGTTAGATAAAAAGCTTTTGATGGAAGCTTTGGCAAGTGGCGTTCCGTCAGACTTTGTCTTGCTCAAATCCGCCATAAAGTGCGAGAGGGATTTATAGGTGTGTGTACCTTTCGCATACTCCACAAAAGCGCGCTTCACAATCCGCGCATTGACTGGATGTGGTTCAATATTCCGCGTGCGCGGATTGTTCACATACCCGAATGGCGCTTTTGTGAGCCACTCGCCACGGCGCACTTTTTGGCGGATGCCCCGATTGATATTCTGAATTAAATTGTCTGAATAATATTTCGATTGTCCGAACGCCACTTGCAACATAAAGAGCCCTTGCGGAGTGGGTTCAAACCAAAATGTCGGAAAGCGCAAAGACACGATTTTCTTTTGATCTACAAGGTGAATGATTTTGCCGCCATCCACAGAATTACGAGCCAACCTATCGGGATGCCACGCGAGAATACCGACATCGCCTAATTCCTCAATTTTCAAAATCATTTCGGTAAATTTCTCGCGTCCGGGTGTCTTTGCGCTTTTCGACTCTTGAAATTCCTCAAGGATTTCAAGATTTTCTTTACGCGCAAATTCTCGCAATTCAAACAATTGCGCCTCAATGCTCATAATCTGATGGTCGTCATCTTCAGTACTCTTGCGAGCGTATAAAAAATATTTTGGTTTGGTCATAATTTTGAAAAAATTATATGGATACGAAACAAGGACAAAACCGCGCACTTTTCCGTGCCGCCGCCCTCGCAATTCGTCGCGAAGCGACGGGCTTTTCTTCCTTCCCGC
>JAGYLK010000142.1 GCA_018401175.1 Candidatus Altimarinota bacterium | reverse complement strand
TATCTTCTTCATTTCGTACATTCTCTCAATTCTTTTTCAAAAGGCAATTTTTCATCATTTCTTCATTTTTCATGACGCACCAACCATCGCTCCGCAAATGAACGAGAAAGCAATCCCCACACCATAAAACCACCAATGGAAATAAACGATACATTCGTAACCCATAAAGGAATGGGCACAGGCGGGATTTGACCAAAAAAATACGCCACAAATAAAAGTCCCTCAATCGCTATAAATGCAGGAACGGCAACTATTCGCGAAATAAAAATTGGCAACCATCCCAACCCGGCTGTCACTGCACCTGATCCCATCGCCAGAGGGACCAATGGTTCTGCAAAAATATTCGCCACTACTCCTGAAATAGGAAATACCCCAAACGATTTCCCCAAAACCGGCAGTACAGCAATTTGCGCCGCCAAAGAAACAGCAAGAATGAGTGATAAAATCGCCCACCATTTTTTGGAAGAAAAGAGTGAAAAATAATGCAAAAGAATGGGCGTTCCCAAAACTATTCCTACCGTCGCCAGAAAACTTAAGTGAAATCCCACATCGTCTCTCACTATTGTCGGCTGAATAATCCCAATAATTCCTGCAGATAATAAAATTAATGTACGTGCATCCGAAAACCGCCCCAATGCCGCGGCAATACCAACAACTCCTCCCATAACTGCTGCTCGCAATACTGGCGCATCCATTCCAACTAATAATACAAAAAAACAAAGTGATCCGAGCGATCCGAGAAATACAGCACGACGACCAAATCGGGCTAACAATAGGGCGACCAAAGATAAAACGATTGCCACATTCGAACCCGAGACGACCAAAAGGTGTTGCAATCCTGAATTTTTGAAATCATTTTGCGTCCATTCGGGCAGTGATGATTTGACTCCCAAAAGAACCCCTACTGCAATCGTCGCATGTGGTTCTGGTAAAGATCGACGCACATTATTTTCCAAAAAGGTACGTATAATTTGTGCCACACGCACAACGCCATTTCCTCCCCCAGAAGAAAGAATTTCAAATGACTCTGGATTCTTGATAATTGTCTGTGCTCCCCACCGACGCAGATAGCGAAGATAGTCAAAATCTGCAAAACTACGAGGAACCGTAATTTTTCCGGTAAGAGAAATCCTATCTCCATACTGAAGAATTGTTTTATGAGGCATAATCAGAAGAAACGACCCTTTTTCGCTCGCAATAAAAGCACGAACTGAATCTTCTCGCACATCCGGCGGCGTTCGCACTATTCCCTTGAGAGAAACATTCTGTCCCTTTTGAGGAAAGAGTTGATCGTTCCGAAAATCAAATTCTGATCTCCACGAGGACCAACTTGCTGCCAGAAATAATATTCCAAAAAAAAGGAACATCTTTTTTTGAGAAATGGATGAGAGAAGAAGAAACACGAATCCGATCAGGGCAAAAAGGGGAAATAAATATCCGATCGGAAGAAATATTCCACACAGGAAAAAAATCAGTCCTCCTCGTACTATTTCAGAGGGACGAAAATCAGAAGGGAAGAAATTTTTCACAAAAAAAATATACCATCCTCTCATGAAAACATGATGAAAATACTTCTCAGACAAGAAATACTGGCACTAAAAGTAATTCAACGGATTTACTTTTCGATCGCGAATACGAACCTCGAAGTGCAAATGAATTCCCGTCGGTCCCCAAACATTCCCGGTATTTCCCATCAACGCAATTAATTGTCCTGTCTTTACTTCTTCCCCTTCTTCAACTTTTCGAACATTATTATGGGCATAAAGCGTCTGAATATCATTTCCATGATCAATAACTATATACTTTCCATATCCATAATTCCATCCATCATCTGACTTGATAACCTTTCCACTCGCTGATGCATAAATTGGCGTGTTCATGCGATTTGCAATATCAATCGCAAAGTGACTTTTGTGATATCCCTGTGTCAAAGCCCCCTGTACCGGACGACGCATTTTGAATCCAATAGAATCCAGTCCTCCAGAACCAATAACTCCTGCTACTGGAGTCATTTCCTCCGTTCTTTGTACAAAAACCTTTTGTGCTCCGGGAATAAATAATTCTTGTCCTACCGACAAAACTCCATTCTTGGATATCGTGTTATACGCATCAATTTTTTCTCTGTCCACATTATGATTTTGAGTGATATCGCTGAGAGAATCTCCATTTTGAACAGAGTAATACACTCCATCTGCCGGAGGAATTCGTAATGTCTGCCCCACACGTGGATTTTCACGAGAAGTAAGCTTGTTGGCCCAATTCAACGTCGCAACTTTCAAACCAAATTTATGGGCAATATCAAAAATAGTTTCTCCTGACTTCACCGTATACTGCAATGTTTTCAATCGTTTCTGCGGTTCAAGCTGTACAACAAGATTTCCATTTTCATCTTCTATTAATATCTCACGCAATCCCGCCGTAGATACTCCCGAAAAATTATCAATAAACCCCGTTTCTGTAATCGGATATTCCGTAAATGATTCCTCCCACAAATAAGAACCAAATGGTTGATAAATGGAAGTAAAATAATTGGGACGAAACCCTAATATCAAAACAAATAACAGGGAAATGCTGAAAATTTGGAATATGAAGGGAGAGTGCAGCACTTGCTGACACTTTCGTGATATAGGACGCAATAGTCTCTCAATCATGAGCGTGTGCAGTGTAGAAAAATTCCCTCATCCGTCAATTCTTGACGGGAAGAGTCTCCTCCAGCTGATTAAGGATGTTTTTGAGCCGCTCCGGCGTTTCTCCCCCCGCATGAGAAACAACCGTTCCTTCTCTCTGTAAAGAAATATTTGAGAAAATCTGTCTCAATAAATCATATTCCATATTTAATTGCGCCCCCTTATATTGAACCCGAGAAATGGAACTTTTTTGATATGATTCATCCAGCATTTCTATTTGTTCTCTCCGCACGTCTATTCCCAATGATTTCAATAATTCTTGTACCAATTTTCGGCTGAGAATTGCCTGTGGTGTTGTTTGAATAATTTCTGTCATTTCTTCTGTATCCTCCTCGGCTACTAATGAATCTGATTCAAATTTTCCTCCAATGTTTTTTATCCATCGCCCCAGTCGATGAGCGGATAAGTCAGAAGTGGTTTCTTCTCCCAACGTAAGCATGATGAATTTTTGTGTATGATAATCGAATACTCCTTCTATTTTTCGTTTTCCTTCAGCTATGTTGGCAAAACGTGTCGTAAGTTCTGTCTCCGTGCGAGTCGTACGAAAAGCAGAAATATCTATATCAATATGTTCACTTGTGAGAAATTCCCATAATTTCTTTGCATTCGAAATTCCCATATCCACGATTTCTTCATCTGGATTTTCTTCTAGCAATGCCTCCAGTTGATCGGCTATTTCTTCTCTTTGTTGCTTTTGTATTTGTGCTTTTTGGGCTTGCTCTGGTGTCATACCTGAAACACCAACTAATTCTATAAGCTGAATCGTTGTGCGTTCCTCGGAAGAAAAAATCATTGGATTTGTATCCGATATAGAAAGTTCTATCCACAATGCATTTAAATGCTGCGTAATAGCGGCATCATTTTCTTTTGATATAAACTCCGCCACAAAGGGCAATATATCATGCGCCACTTCCAATGTCAGCGTTTGTCTCACTTCAGGAGAAAGATATTTTTGTTCTGTTCGAACAAGCGTCGTCCACAAACGGAAATTCTCTATTGAGCGATATACCGGAAACCTTTGTAATATATTGGTCATAGCTCGACGAAATCCAATCAGTTCCCACATATCTTCATCCGTAAACTCTGTCGCTGTAAATTGCGAAGCGAATTCATTCAACTTCTTTTCTGCACGCAACCAGCGTTCATTATGTGATAACAAATTTATTGCCCGAATTTTTTCTGATAATGAATCGGTATCATCTTTCCACAAAACAGAAAACTTCTGCTCATGGGCATCCGGAGAAACTACGGGCAACCAAAATTTCTGTGCAAATTCAAACCAGGTCCATTCTTTTTGAGCCTGTTCACTTTTTTGAAGAATGCTTTCCCATGACGCTGAATTCAATGTGTTTTTTTTGAAATTCTCGAGAAGAAGATTCGTTGAAGAATCCTCTCCATTTTCACGTGCTTTTTGAAGAGGAAGTGTCGCCTCCTGAAAGGATCGTATCGCTGTTTTTTCTGCCGGAAGCGTCGGGGAAACGCGCTCTAAAAAACTGAGAAATACTCCATTTTGTGTTTCCCACAGAGAGGGCAAGTTCCAAGCAAAATGACCAAACTGCGCACGCCAATTTGCAAGCGCTTGCTCTGCTTGCCATAACTTTGTTCCCCATTCCCCAGAAGACAATGACGCCACAGAAAACTTTTCTTTTATTGCAAAATAATCAATCGCCGGATCCACGGTTATATTTTCTTGAATATCCAATGTAAGCTCGGAATGTGCTGGCATAACAAAAGGCGTATCCTTCCCTTCAAAAAACAAATCCAATGCTCCTCCCCCCGAAAGAATAGTCGCCACCCCCTCGGAATCAAGATGAACTAAAGCTGAAGCTGCATTTGTCTCGAGTCTTATATCTCCAAACCAAAGCCTATTTGTGATTTCTGTATCTTCAGGTGTTTCAAAAAAAGTTCCCCCCAAGACAATCGTTCCCTGAAGAAGTTCTCTTTTATTTTCTGTAACAAGAACCTCCGCACCTTCATCAATCCAAACCATTTCCCCTGAAGGCAAAAATTGTATTTCCCCTCCAAAATCAGCATGAGAAGTGCCAACGAGAGAAAAGGGATTCTGAGAAAAACTATTTCTCTGGGAAAATTGCATATTATCAGCAATCAGAATGGCCGAAAAAACCAATAATGCCAACAACCCTCCCACTACATATTGCCAAAATTTCATTTTTTTGCTTAATTTTGATAAAATTGTACCATCCTCCCCGCAAAAAGAAAATTTCTTGACGAAAAATTGACTTTTACCCATTTTCTTGAAAAATAAGCAAGATGAAAGGAGTTATCCTCGCTGGCGGAACCGGTTCTCGGCTCTTTCCCAGCACAAAAGTTACGAATAAACATCTCCTCCCGGTCTTTGATCGGCCAATGATTTATTATCCTATTCAGACTCTTAAAGATTCTGGCGTACGCGATATTCTTATCATTACAAGCGCTATTAATGCCGGCGATTTTTTGAAACTCATGGGATCGGGAAAAGAATTAGGCGTTAATCTGACGTTTAAGGTTCAAGATGGATCAGGAGGAATTGCCCAAGCATTAAGTTTAGCTGAAAGTTTTGCCGGTCGAGACTCTATCGCCATGATGTTGGCCGATAATATTTTTGAATCTGATTTTGCCGAAGATGTCATGAATTTCCGTTCAGGCGCACGTATTTTTATAAAAAAAGTAGATGATCCCGAACGATTTGGCGTAGTAGAAGTAGATGAAATTGGGATTGTTCGCTCTATCGAAGAAAAACCAACGCTTCCGAAATCCGATACAGTACAAACGGGATTTTTCCTCTACGACGCAAAGGTATTTGATATGATTCGTGAGATTCGTCCATCTGATAGAGGCGAATTGGAAATAACGGATGTAAATAAATTATATTTGGAACAGGGAAATCTTTCTGCTTCTGAAGTCCAAGGAATGTGGTGTGATGCCGGGACACACGAAAGTCTATTGGAAGCTTCTATCCTGGCACAAGAAGCATTTGATCCTGGACGGGTACAACTTCGTCGTGCAGAACGAGCCTCTCTTCACAGCCCAGAGAGTCCCATGGCAACGGTTACTGTGGGAATTGTCACTCACAATTCAGAACAATACATTCTGCCATGCATCCAATCATTATTGGCACAAACACACGAAAACTTTGAAATTGTTGTCTTTGATAACGATTCAAGTGATGAAACCGTATCGCTTCTCACGAATACATTTCCAGAAATACGCGTTCTTGAATCTGAAAAAAATGTTGGATTCGCACGCGGACACAATGAAATTTTGAGAAAAACAGGGAGTGAGTTTTATGCCTGTGTAAATGTTGATATGCTCTTTGAACAAAACTTTTTGGCCGAACTTATTCGTGCGATTCAAGAAAAACCAAATTTTGGATCAGCGGGCGGAAAATTGAAGTTTTGGGATTTTAGCGCGTTTCAAGCTGGAGCAACTTCTGAAGGGAAAACTAACTTTATTGATACCGTCGGAATACGAATTCTCCGATCTCACCGATTTGAAGATATCGGACAAGGAGAAATTGATTGCGGACAGTTTGATGACGATCAAAAAATATTTGGAATCTCTGGCGCAGCAGCACTTTATCGACGAGAAGCACTTCGCGATGTTGCTTTTGAAAACGACCGAGGAGAACTCGAATATTTTGACGAATCCATGTTCATGTATAAGGAAGATGTAGACCTCGCCTATCGATTACAGTGGGCTGGATGGAAGGCAACGCTGTCTCCACTAGCGATAGGATATCACGATCGAACGGTATCGGTTCGAGGAACAAGTGCTATGTCATTGATAAAAAATCGATTGAAAAAAACGCGCGCGGTAAATCAACAATCATTCTTGAATCACCGTATACTATTGAGAAAAAATTTCTCTCCGGGATTTTCTGTCGGAACGCAAAGCGCCACACGATGGTACAATTTCAAAATTTTCCTCTACATTTTAATTTTTGAAACCGAACTGCTCGGTGCCTGGTGGAAAGTCTTCCGTATGCGGAAACGAATCAATGCGTGGCGAACATCTATGCCACGACGGGTGTCACAAAAAGAGATTGAAAAATTAATGGATCATTAATCCGTTAGTGAAACTTTTTTGTGAGAAATCAAAATGATGCGATAGGCTTTATGAAAGCGTATTCATTGGCTTTCCCAATCTATCAGCAAAACCATCTCCGAGAATCCAAATCCCATGATCTGGTTCGTCTCCTTTGGGTAATCCTAGTTCTTCACGAGAGCAAATCATGCCTCGAGAAACCTCACCACGAATAGCCCGTTCTCCAATTTCAAAATCTTCACTGAGTTTCGCGCCTACTGTTGCCACAGGAACATA
>JAGYLK010000141.1 GCA_018401175.1 Candidatus Altimarinota bacterium | reverse complement strand
ATATCCAGAAATATGTTTTCCGCTATATCAATGTCATAATTATTGTTTGTTTCTGGCAACCAACATAATTTTCCTATGTGTGGATCAAATATGTCTATTTCAAAGAGTCCACCAACCTTATCGTATTGGTACTGTTTTAGTTTTAATGGTTCGTATGATTTTAGTTCTTCTTGTAATTCTAAAAAAGATACTCCCACATCTACTGTTGATTTCTTTTTTTTTAACCATACTGTGATTTGAAATAACGGAGTTGTTTCTATTCCGTCTTCCGTTTTAGCACCAACTTCCCATTGATTTATTTTGTGTCTCTCTATTTCCCATTTCTCTAGGTCTATGTCATAAATCTCTATAAACTCTTTAAGAGTGCTAGCCTTTGTTTTTGCGCTAAGTTTTGCCCCATCCTCTCCTTCTTCCCAGCTACTTATCTCGCTTCCAGATTCATTATCCATACGCACACCAGAAATATTCCGTAAATAATCTCCGATTGTTCTTAGTCCGACGCTTATCCCCTCTTTTGTTAACTGTTTGTGTATTTTTATCCTTCCCCATCCTTTCGTTTTTTTTAAATCCACTATTCTCTCTATTACCGAGTCTGGAGTCCTATTGCCCATAAGATTTTGTGTTAGGAAAGTTTTTAGTAGAATTAACCTCTAGTTCTATGTCCATTATAAATTTATTTTATATACATCATTCTGGTCATCGTTATAATTCTCCTCTAAATAAGAACGAATCTTGTTCGCCAGTTCGTCTTGGAGTTTTTGGAATTCCTCAGGTGTGAGCTTGGTTCGTTCTTCGATGGGGAGTTCCCCCTCCCATTGTTTTCCGTCTTCACGCATGTGCTCTTGTATTAGGAAAGTTTTTATAACTGGCATTGTTCTTAAATGCTTCCCGGATCACGACATCCTTCCAGTTTAGGTTTAGTACATCCATAATTGCTCTCTTAAAGAAGTCTGTGAGTATCGCCTCGTCCATTGTGACGATTGTCTGTATCTTTTCGAGCGTATACTCATTCCCGAATAGCTTATGAATTGCTTTGTGTGTTTCGTGTACTGTCCTTTCATTGTTTGGCGCTTCGATAGATCCACCGCGTGAGTCTGCGATTTTATGGTGTCGGCTATATTCCGGCTCGTGTCCTTTTCTTTTTTTTGTCATTTTTTTGGAAACTTAAATCCTACGGGAGTATATTCTCGTTCTAGTTCACCGTATCCCAACTCAGCGTCAACAATCGCCTGTAGGCACAAAAGGATTCGTTCTCGGTACGCTTCTGAAGTCTGTTCTACTTTACTCAAAATACCTGCAATTTCCTCATCTGGATTGATCAGCGTGTTTCCGTCTATCGTGAGGGTTGTTTTCCGCAGCACAAGATTTGCAATGCTTGCCAACTCCTCATTAGACAGAATTTCATTTTTCATCAATAGCGTCTTGTGAAACGTATTTAGAGAACAAATTACCAAAGTACTTATAACTCACCCAAAAAACACCGGGAGGATTATCTCCCCATGTCATGAGTTCTGATTCGCGAAGTCTTAGTGCACCGACTGAACCATCAGGACAAACTTTTTTATTGTTGTATCCGGTGATAGTACACGCGTGACCACCGTTTATTTCACCATCGCCCGGGACAAAAAATCCTGTTTCTTGCATCACTTGCATATTCGATTTCATGTGAGCCAAGGAGAATTTCCAGTAAATACCCGTTCGGATTGTTTCTTGGCGGGCAAGCCACCGTCTCACTCCTTCAACAGTGTTTTCGTTTCTTCGGAGTCTGCGGTATTTGGTTTGTGGGAATCCCTGTGGGTTATAATGGAAGTGGTATTCCGCATTCTGGATAAAATCACCGTCACGCCTCTTTGCGCCGGCAGCTTCCTGGTGACCCCACAATACCTCCTCGTCAATATAAATCGGTTTATTGTGTTCCATCGTATTAACAATCGAAACACCACACCCCTTGCTGTAAGAAGTACAAGTATTCCACGATTGCTTTCTCGCTTTCCATCCCAATTTCTCTGCCTTCACGTCCAGTTCTATTACATCGGGGAGTGTAACAACCAGCGCTCCCAATGGTATTTTTGCTTCGAGGTCTCGTGGGTCTGGTCTATCAGCCGCACCACCATGCAACTTCTTTGCAGTAAAATACCGATAAGCCTCTCCCCATCTTTCTGGATGGAGAAGTACATATAGCCAAGAAGTTTCTTTCATTATTTCTTTCTAAAAATAGATCCAACAAGATTTGCTGGCGTTGGTAGCTTTGCGAGCAACTCACCAAGTAATTTGGTAACCGCCCTAAACCCGGCTACTGCTGCACCAGAGAGAGAGGCAAGAAGAACTGTTTTATCAAGTGTTTCTCCGGCATCAATAATCCCGAGTAAGTCGGAAGTAAGAGCAAGTGCCGCGACCGAGAAGAATGTGTACGCAAAACTGATAGCGTATCGGATGAGTTTCTGTTTTTTGGTTTCCATTTGGAATAAAATTAAGAAATTATTTTTCTGTTCGTCGTTTCCGTAAACTTCTGCGAATGAAGTTTGACCACGTTGTTCCTTGCCAGATTTTTTTCATCGCAAGAAACTCCTGCCACAATTTCCCTCCTTTCCCGTTTTTAATGTCCTTGTCCGTAAGGTTGTCCATTGTGAAAAATTAAAAAATTTACTAAATTATAACACTTATTTCTGTTTTGGGAAACGTTCCTCAATAACAGTTTTAAGTTTTTCGACACTTAGTCCTAATACGCTTGTTGACTCAATCAGCTTATCCACCTTGACGTCAACTGTGTGCGTGTGGTTTGACGCCATTAAAAAAGCCTTCTCTAGTCGTTCGCTAAAGTCGGCAAACTTCTGATTGTTTGCGTCCATGTACCATTGGAATTGCTTTTCAAGCACAAGGGCTTTATTTTCTACTTCCTTTTGGGATAAGATAGACGCCTTGTCTTTTATATCTTCTTCAATTCTTATTTGTTCTTTCTCAGAATTGATCTGTGGATTTCTAAATGAATGATACACCGCAAACATCATGGCTATTACCCCGAGGGCAAATGTGATGTTGGACGGGGTGATTATTTCCATTATTCTACTGGTTTAGGGGGATTGAGTATTTGATTCATCCCTTGTCGGAATAATGCGTCAATGAGTGCAAGTCGTTCCTGAAATGCCTCAATGTTTTTGTCTTCTTTTAGTTTTTCAAGACTCTCACGCTGCATATCTACATCAGCTTCGTGCAAGGCTCTCATGTCGTTATAGAATTCTGTCATTTTTTAAAACATAAAGAACATTGCCGACGATGCTGCCGCTTCTGTAGTAAATTCAATCACATCTCCAACAGATGTCCCCGCTGAGTTCGTTGCGAAGGCTCTTGCGCTGTATAGGGTGTCCCCGGTTAGTCCAGTTGCCGAACCAGTGAACGCACCCGTTCCAAAACTTCCTGAGGCAGAAATTACCGTGTCGCCAGAATCAGGAGTTCCTGAGCCTTCTACGAGGTAAAATCCCCTAGCCGTTGCATTTTCTCCTCCCGTTGCAGTGATATTCCCGTTAAGTGTAGCGGAGTCTACTGTTATGTCAGAGGCTGCTTGGGTTGTTACAGTTGGAGCTGTTATTACTGGGTTATATTCTTCTGTGACAGCACTATTGGCACCAGTCGTTCCCCCAAAGGAAAGCCCTGCTGACTGTGTACCACATCCTGCTAAAAAATATCTCGCAGTAGCTAAGTTGCCGCCAGCCGACCATGCACCAGCCATTATGATTTAATTAGGAATTGATTTTTGACATCAATTTGTAATGCCTCGGGGAATCCATCGAGCACAGTCTCCAATAATCCTCTGTCAGTACAGGTTTTTAGTCCCGCCTGTAACTGTCCTTGTAGGTTTTGTTTCTCTGACGGAGAACCATTATCTCCAGCACTCACTGCTTGATTAAGCCATCTTTTCGTATAACTGATAAGCTGGTGATTGTCCACGTCTTCTAACGCCTTATCATCTAAGTGTTCTGCTTCTCGTTTTTTAATATCAGACCATTCTGCTATCTCGCGAATCCTGTCTTTAGCTGCCTTCTCTTGGTTCTTTGATATAAATTGTTTTTTCTCTATTTCAATTTGTAATAACTCTTTTTCGAGTTCGTCTACCTCCGCCTCCATTTCCCTTTGTAATTTCTTTATTTCTATAATGTTTTTTCGGTATTCATAAGACAGCATAACCATCTCGTTAAACATTACATTCTGTTCTCGTACAGCCTGCCAGTATTTGGCAGCATGAGTCGGGAACTTCATATCATTCAATACAGATATTTCCATCTCAGTTCGAGTGCGAAACATCTGACTCTTTTTAAATGTTTCTTGCAACTCTTCTGTAAGTGGCAATAGTTTATCAAAATCACTTTGTGCCAGAATCTCTGACCCATGAATAATATTGAAGGGT
>JAGYLK010000140.1 GCA_018401175.1 Candidatus Altimarinota bacterium | reverse complement strand
CGAGATGGGAAATTCCTTACCGCAGATGGTCCTGATTCTGCGAGGAAAGCGGGAGAAATGTTATTAGAGATGTTGTTCTGAATGACGTATTGAAAAATATGACACAAAATATTTTGCACTGCGTATAACTGTGTGAGGTTGGCCAAACTTCCTTACTCATCATTCTTAACTAAAAAATCGATGAACAAAAAAACAATTACATTCGGCGCAATGGCTCTTTCATTAGGAGCACTGCTTATTACACCCACCGCTGATGCGTTCTGGGGAGGACGTGGAGGGGAAATGTCTCAAGATCGTTTCACAGAGATGAAGCAAATGATTCAGTCCTTTAGTTCAGTAGAAGATTTTCAAGCAGCAATGAAAACAAAACATGAAGAAATGAAAGCAACGCATGAAGCAATGAGAAACCTTATTTCTCGTGTAGTTGAAAAAATAGAGAACGGAGTTATTGTGACGGCTACAACAGATGACGCAGATGCACTTGCGCAAATGAAAGAGCGTCATG
Source organism: Candidatus Altimarinota bacterium (assembly GCA_018401175.1). Lineage (GTDB taxonomy): Bacteria > Patescibacteriota > Gracilibacteria > UBA4473 > UBA4473 > M50B91. Next base: position 1,105 of record JAGYLK010000140.1, on the reverse strand, counting down.
AAAAAATGGAGGGGAAAGAAATGAAAAACGAAGATATTACTCGTACGGTTGTAGAGTTGGATAATGGATTTAAAACAACACTTACTACTGATGATGAAGCAATACTTTCGAGACTTCATGAACGAGCAGATAGTGGATGGAACGAAATGGGAATGGGCATGGGAAAAGGAAATCGTATAGGAAAAATGAACGGAGAAATGAAGGGAAAACATCGAGGACAGGGAGAGGGAAGAGGATTTGGAAAAAATAATGTTGAAAAAGAATAAGGAAAGTTCTCTCTTCTAAAAAAAGGTCGCTCCGAGGAATCGGAGCGATTTTTTTGACACAAAAGAAAAATTGAGGCGTACTTATTGTCGAATGAAAGAATTTTCTGCATATTCCGACGAAGAATTGGTGGGGCTTTCTCTCTCGGACGAGATGGCGTTTGTTGAAATTGTGAATCGGTATGAAGAAAAACTAAGGCGGTATATTTCTCGTATATCAGCATTTCCCAATGAAGAAATAGAGGAAATTTTGCAGGATATATTTTTGTCAGTATGGAAAAATTTACGAGGATTTGATACGAGGATAAAGTTTAGTAGTTGGATTTACCGTATTGCGCATAACCAGACAATTTCTTTGTTTCGAAAATTTACCGTGCGAGGACGAGCACAAGAAACAGAATTGACACCTGAATTATTTTTGCCCACGACCGATGACTTTGCATCAGATATTGATGCCAAAATTAATGCAGGACTCATTCAAACAGCGCTTTTGGAACTTCCCAAGAAATATAGAGAAGTGTTGATCCTTCGATTTTTTGAAGATCTTTCCTATGACGAAATTGCGGACATTCTGCGTTGTCCAGTGGGGACAGTAAGTACACTCGTTGCCCGAGCAAGAAAGAAATTTCGTTCGGTGGTAGAAAAACTTAACATTTCTTTTTCAAAATGAAACAAGACTTTTCGGCATCAATACTCAAAAAAATTCGAGCAAAAAAAGTGACGCAACGGGAGCGGTGGTATTTTGTTGTCAAAACAATATCTCACGTATTTCTCGGTGTCGTATTTCTCGGGTTTGGAATGTTATCGATTGCGCTTGTGTGGCACTTGGTTCATAATTTCGC
>JAGYLK010000139.1 GCA_018401175.1 Candidatus Altimarinota bacterium | reverse complement strand
GTAAAATCTATAACCAACAAACTCCCCATAAATCCTCCAGTCGAACGCGGCTCATTTGGATTCTGGAGCAAAATCACCAACCGATCCTCTCGCTCTGCCCATTGAGAAAGGAATGGTTCAAATTCAAATATATCAAATAAAATACCTCGAACGAGCGCTATTTTTTCCTCCCCTTCTTGCTTCTGTTCTCGAATATCTTGCGTAACAATCCAACTCGGAACCATATGAATTGTCTCTTCTATTTCCGCTAAATGGTCATCGATCTTCCGTAAATGCTGAAACGTACGTCGTACCTGCTCCATCGGAATTGATTCGGTGAATGCCTCTGTATTTGCAAATTCCGATTTCAAGGCATTTACCTCATCCAAAAGAGCCGGCACTTCCCCAAACACATTTCGAATCTTGAATAATCCGGGGAGAGGCGGAATTTCTTTTTTCGCCAAATCTGCTACAGCATACCATTTATCCGCATCTATTCCTGCATTTTGAGCTTCTTCAACCAAATCAAAAATACTCGTCTTTAGTGCCGGAGCTTGTTGTCGTACGTAAAAATTCCCCGCCAACCCAGCAAGTCCGATAAAAAACAAGAACGCACCAATATATTTCATTATTTAGAAGTTTGAACCCCGCTATACAGCGGGGAAAGTTTGTATTTTGTAGATTGAATATTTAAAAATCTCATAACTATAAACTTGCAACTATGAATTATGAACTTCCTGCTGAACCTTTTCAGGTTGCAACACTCCAGCAATAACAAGTACTGGCAAGAAAATCAATGGAAAAAAGAGCGAATTTACAAATACAGAATGAATCGCAAGTGAAAAAAATCCCATTGCAAACCCTAATTGCAATTCATTTTTTGTGTGCCACCAACGCCGAATCGGCCGCCAAAACAAAGACCAAAGAAACCACAAATATGCAAGAAATCCAATAATCCCCGTCGTCACCAAAACTGTTAAATGTGTCCCATCCGCGCCACCCGCGGAGAAAAAACTCTCATCTACAACTCCTTCCTCCGCCGCGCGCCAACGATACGTATTATACCCAATTCCCAGTGCTGGATATTTTTCCCAAAGATCAAACGACTTAATCCAGTTCTGAATACGTAATTTTGCCGTCGGATCTATCTCGGCCGTATCCTGAAGAACAATTGATGCCAGCGTTCCAGACAACTCCTCCACCCGCTGTTGCGCACGCTCACTTGCGGCTAAACCAAGCACAGAAATGAACACTACCAATAAAATTATTTTCCAATCACGCAAAAGAAAGAAGAATCCCAATCCTATAACTGCCGCCACATAGCCACTTCGTGAAAACGTAAAAAAGAGCGCCATCAAAGCCATTATTCCGAGACAAAACAACCAGAACTTTTTCTTGCGATACCACGCTCCCGCAATTAGAGGAAGAAGAAATCCCAGAAATCCTGCCAAATAATTCGGATCAAGCCACGTCCCCAAAAGACGCCCTGTATGCGGATCCCATCCGCCTTCAGTCGACCACAACGAAATATCAGGAACAAACACAAACTGAAGAAACCCAAGTGCAATCACAACCGCCGAAATAAAAAAGAATCGCTGAAAAAAGAAATCTTTTTGTCTTTTCAACTTTTTAACATTTTGACTTTCTGAAAAATACTCACTCGCCGCCCACCCCATAATCAGCATCGTGACAAGTCGAACAATATAAGAAAAAGAAAGTATTTTTGCGGAAATATCCAAATCCCACGCGCCAAACAACCAGGAGACAAGTGCCACCGCGGTAAATGAAAATCCCGCACCAACAAAATCCGATTTTGGAAATTTTTCATGAAAAATAATCTTCTTCCCCACCCATACGAGCGCGAAAAGAGGAACCAAAAGATCCGTTGCCAAAATCCCAGCACCACCGACAGAAATGCGAGCAAGCAGGCCCGGAATCAGAAGCAGCAAACAAATCCAGAAAAAGTTTCGCATACGTGAGGAGTTGTACCGGAAATGGAGATGAAAATCTAGTCAAATCTGTTATTTTGTGGTGTAAAATACACCATCGTCACATTAATTATCAGATTTAGCA
>JAGYLK010000138.1 GCA_018401175.1 Candidatus Altimarinota bacterium | reverse complement strand
ATTTCTTGATCAACGGCAGCGCGTACCATTTCTCGTAACATTTCCTCGTCCCACATATCAGGGAATTCTTTTCGAATTTCTTTCATAATGTTTGCAAAAAGAACGACGTGTGTGAGTTCATCTCGTCGGATGTAATTAATCATTCGTCCGGTGGCAATCATTTTTTGGTTGTAGACAAGTGTGTCAAAGAAGGCGAATCCGTTATAAAAGTAGAGTCCTTCGAGGAGGAAATTAGCGACTAATGCCCGGAAAAAGTTTTGGTCATTTGGCTCATCAATAAATTGTTGATAGAGTTTTCCAATATATTCATTTCTCTCGTGGAGAACCTTGTCATCGCGCCAAAAATAATAGATTTCTTCTCGTTCTTTGGCATCTACGACGGTTTCCAAAATTGTTCCATATGACTGACTGTGAATTCCTTCTTGGAATGCTTGGATTGCGAGTAAGAGATTTACTTCTGGGGAAGTGATGTAGTCAGAGAAGTTTGGTAAATTCACTGTTTGCAAACTATCGAGGAAGGTGAGAAAGGAGAGCATTCCTTTGTAGGCGCGGCGTTCCTTTTCCGTCAAGGTTTGTTTGTAAGCGGTTGCGTCATCGCCGAGTCCGCTGATTTTTTCGGGGACCCAGAAGTTTCCAATCATGAGTTGGTACATGTTTTTTGCCCATGGGTATTTCACGGCGTTGAGGTTGAAAAGTCCGGTGGTGTTTCCTTTTATGATGGTTCTGTTTTCGACAGAATCGTCGCCGGTAGCATTGAAGATGAGGTTTTTTTTCATAATGAAAATTTTTTTAAAAACTAACGCCCCCTAGCCCCCTCTTACCCTAAGAGGGGGAAAGAAAGCAGAATAAATTATCCAGAGCAGCTTTCGCAGACTTCGTGTGCGTCTCCAGACATGGATCGGAGGTAATATACAGTCTTAATTCCCGATTCCCAGGAACGCATGTACCATCCGTAGAGCTCTGCGGGGCTAGTGTTTGCGGGATTCATCATCCATTCAAACGAAATAGATTGGTCGACCCATTTGTAAATCACGGCCATGAGATCGATTACATCTTTCATATCGAGATTGTGATATTCTTTGTAATGCCAAAAATTGTCTTTATTTAAATTTGGTGCAACGGTGACCGTTGGCGCGATAACGTTCGTTTCTACGAAGAATTTTTTGTACACGGGAAGCAATCCTGCTGTTGTTCCAACAACACCGGAAGTGGATGTGTTTGGCGCAGGGGAGAGGTGATATCCAAATCGGAGACCGGTCTTCTTTACTCGCGCAATTAATTCGCTCCAATCTTTGTCCGTCGTTGCATTTTCTTTGTACCATTTCTCATCACGGTTGAAGAGCAATCCTTTGCTCCAGTCGCTTCCAGGAAAGAGTTCGTAATGACCTCGTTCTTTTGCCAGTTTTGCGGAACTATCGAGTGTCGCGTAGGCATATTTTTCAAATAATGTATCAACGTGTTTTCGAGCTTCAGGAGAATCATAACTCAAATGGCTGCAGGCAAGATGTTCGGCAAGTCCTAGAAATCCAAGGCCGACGGGACGATATTTTTGAGAGGTGAGTTCGGCTTCTTTTATTGGATAAAAATTCAACGAAATAACATTGTCGAGAACACGCATCGCAATAGGAATCACTTGTTGTATTTTTTCATCAGTGTTTACTTTTGCGACATTAATTGAGGCGAGATTACACACGACCGTGTCTCCTGGTTTGTATTTGATATTCACGGTTCCGTCTTCGTGAGTTTCTTCTACGAATTTGGAAGGAGAAGTATTCTGGCAAATTTCAGTACAGAGTTGTGTCGAATAGACATTTCCCGCGTGTTTATTTGGGTTTGCTCGATTGACGGTGTCCCGAAAAAACATATAGGGCATACCTGTTTCAACCGTTGTTTTTAATATTTCTTTCATTAGGTCTTTTGCCAGGATAGTATCTTTGAGAGTTAATCGATCGTCTTTTTCACAGGCCTCATAGAATTTTGTAAACTCTGTATCAAAAAAATCTTGCATGCGCTTCCCCGTAACTTTTTCTACCTCATGCGGATCAAACAGTGTCCAGTGACCGCTTTCTTGTACACGTTTCATAAAAATATCGGGGACAGAAACAGCTGGAAAGATATCAAACGCTTTGCTCCGAATATCTCCCGTTTCTGTTTGTAAATTCAAAAAATCATTGATGTCGCGATGCCACACATCGAGTGTTGGTGAAATTGCACCGAGTCGTGACCCGAGTTGATTTACGGCAGTTGCCGTGTCATTTATTACTCGCGTCCACGGGATAACTCCACCAGAAGCTCCTTTTACTCGACGAATATATCCTCCGCGCGAACGAATGTTTCCAAGGTATACTCCAACTCCTCCTCCAAATTTTGAAATCTGAGCCATGTTTTCCATTGAGTGGTAAATAGCACGAAGGTCGTCATCGACATTGAGCTTGAAACAACTCGAGAGCTGATGGAATTGCGTTCGAGCGTTCAGTAACGTTGGAGTTGGAAGTGATAATTCTTGTTTACTTGTCACTTCATAAATTTCGCGCGCAACCTCCATTCGTTTATTTGGTGCTTCAGGAATCGCCAAAAAGAGAGCTACCGCGAGGTACATTTCTTGTGGAAGTTCGTGGAGAACTTTATTGGGATTTAACAAATATCGACGGTCAAAGGCGAGCATCGTTGAGTAAATGTAGGTAAAATCTCGATTTTTATCAATCCATGTTCCTGCTTCTTTAATCTGTTCGTCTGTGTAATTTTCTGCAAATTTATCAGAGTAGAGTCCCTTTTTTCGATAATCATTGAAGTGTTTGACCCAGGATTCTGTCGTATAAATGTCTTCGTGTTTTAGAGATCGATTTCCGGCCGCTTGTGCGTAGAAATCCAGAGCATACAGTCTTCCGGCAACAATTTGCCAATCGATATTGTCGACGGTTACCAAATCAATAGCCGCTTTTCGCAACTGTTTGAGAATATTTTTTGTTTCGGTTTTATCAGTGAGAGTGATCTTAAAAATTTCAAATAAATCTTCAAATGGACACTTCTTTTCCAGTCCTTTTGCCGCCATTGCCCAAGATTTCTTTATTTTTTCTACATCAAATTTTTCGGTTTTCCCGTTTCTCTTTACGACACGAAGAAGATTTTTTTCCAAGAGTTCAAGTTCTTTTAATCTTTTTTCCTCTCGTGCCTGTGTACGTTTTGCTCGATAGAGAATGTATGAACGAGCAATTGCAAAATTGCCAGCTTCCACAAGAGTCCGCTCAACAATGTCTTGAATATCTTCGACGCAGGGAATTTTTTCTTCATCAAAAAACCGTTCTTCTAATTCTTCATGAATGATTTTTGTGGCATTTCGTGCAAATTCTGGCGCTGAAATTCCGTGATCGGGAGTAGATTCGACTGCCTTTTGAATTGCTTTTTCGATTCGAGTTGAATCAAATTCAACGATTTGTCCGGAGCGTTTGCGAATTTTTTGTGTTTGCATAGTGTGAAAAAAAGTGGTGAAGAATGACCATATATTGTGGTGGACGAGAATAATACGTACAATATCTTGTGATTGCAAAAGTTTTTCCCCTGAAAGTTAAAACGCCGTTTTTATGCAGGTTTCTTTTTTTTCCCTCAAAAAATGTGACCTTTTTTCTCAAATCGCGTACAACTAAGTGGAAATTTCCTATCGATATGGACGAACGATCTCTTATCTCCGCCTGTCAGAGTGGTGAAACCGAACGGTTTGCCGAACTCTATGACTTGTATGCAGACCGAATTTTTCGGTTTATTGTTCACAAAACTATGCAACGCGATCTCGCCGAAGACCTTACGAGTGATACGTTTCTTCGAGCATTGGAGAAACTGCATCAGTTTGACCCAGAAAAAGGACAGTTTTCTACGTGGATATATACCATTGCACGCAATTTGATTACCGATCACTGGCGATCGTATCGTGAGCATAGAGACATTGAAGACGTATGGGATTTATCTTCGCTAGATGACGTTGTTGATTCGACTCACAAACAATTAATAAGTGAGAAATTACACACTGCATTGCGGGATTTGTCTTCAGAAAGTAGAGAGATCTTAATGATGCGATTTTGGCAGGATTTATCGTTTGCTCAGATTGCCGAAGTAACGGGAAAATCAGAAGGTGCTGTCAAAATGACAGCGGGGCGCGCGTTGAAGAAACTGCGTGCAGATGCACCAATTCTCGCGAGTTTTATCGCGATTTCAATTTTGTTCCAATGACAAAAAAATATACCGATTCCGATATTCAGAAGATGCTCGTTGATATAGCAGAGCTTGTGCCGGAGATTGATCCTCATGATTCCGAATGGAGAGAATTTCTCCGTGAATTTATTGCATCACGCCCGGATATTCAATTCAATGAGCAATTTGCTCAAGAGCTTCGAGTTCGGGTTTTGGAGCGGGCTCAATTGTTGAAAAATAAAAAACGAACGGTGCTTCCTCAATGGTTCAAATTGTCTGGAATGTTTGCGGCTGGAGCAGCGGTTTGTGCGCTTATTATGGTGCCAATGATTCGTACTTCTGAATTTTCTCAAATACAAGACGAACTTGCGCCTGTTGCAAATATGAAAATGGATCGCATGAGAGGTGGTTCTGGAGAGCCAGAAATGGCATTGTTGACAATGGAGGACGCAGAAACTATTCCGGAATTTGAAATAGATTCAATGATGGTGAAGGAAAGAAGAGCGCCCACAATGCTCCGTCCACTTCCTCCAGAAGAGGATGGAGAAATGGCGGCGGCCGGAACGTTGAATTCGGAGATTGGGGTTTCCGAGTTGATGATGGCACCGGATTCGTCCTTTCCGAAAATACCACAACTGTCTTGGGAGAATATGCCGAGTGATGATCAGATTTTGAAGGTGGCTACAGAATTTTTTATGAAACGCAACTTTGACAATCTCTCAGTAAAAGCTCCAGTGTTGGATAAATGGTGGGAGAATAATGGAGAGGGAAATTGGAAACCAGAATTCGCTCCGGATCGTGTGGGGGTAGTGTTTGCTTCTGGAAATGGTCTGGAGGATGTTCGAATCGATGTGGATACGCGGACGTTGGAGGTGGTGTGGATGAGCTGGAGTCAGAGTCAGAGGTAGTGTCAGTGAGCTATAGTGAATAAATTGTGCAAGACTCCATATACAAAAAACCGCCTCGTAAGTGAGACGGTTTTTCTTTTCGAATTTGGCAGAATTTAAATTTTTAGCAGAGAGGAAGCAATATCTCACGTGCACCACTCCCCATAAAAACAAGATTAGGTTCCTCTTTTTTCAGTGATTTAGAGAACTCTTTCAGATTGAATTCCGAATGAAATCGATCCTTTAGTGCTTGATCCCAATCGGAGGCTAAGCCAGGAAAAAAAATGATCAATTGAACATTTTCCGGTAATTTCATCTCAGAAGTAAGGCCGCCATACATATCTCCAAAACGGGGATCGGCGTTCCATGCTTCAAAAAGCAATGTTTTTTCCTGTACTCCCAAGAAATCAGCAAGCAGTTTTGGTGCGCTTTCCACATCCTCTCCCATGTCAATGATTCTTTCACAATGAGAGGTGGGGTCTCTTTTCCCTGGAGTAATGCATAAAATTTTTGCTTCATCTCTTTCTTCGACTTTTTTGTCGTCGAAATAATCTCTGAAAAATTTTGTCCATTTTCCCTCAGAGGCTTTGAATGAAATTCGTTCCCTTGGGATAAATCTCAAATCAATAAAATACATAGTTTGATTCATAACGTGTAACTTAAGTGAATAAAAATGTTAATTAAACCGTGCATGCGCTCAAAAAAGCACACAATCGGTTCAACTAACTTTTCTGCCGAATTTTCAAAGACAGGAAGATATATTTTTTGAAAATATTAACTTCACGAAATTCTTGTTACATCATTTCTTCTAATTAGTCAATTGATTTCAAACATACATTTTTTTCTTCCAAAAAATTCTAACTCTGGGTAAACTCTGCACCACATGAGCGATGAAATTTTTGCCGGACTCAATCCTGAACAATGTAAAGCAGTTGAAATTCTTTCTGGTCCGCTCTTAATTCTAGCTGGAGCGGGGTCTGGCAAGACAAAAACCCTAACGCATCGTATTGCTCATTTAATTGCACAGGGAACGCCCGCAGACAAAATTTTGGCTGTTACGTTTACCAATAAAGCTGCGGGAGAGATGAAAGAGCGTATTGCTTGTATTTTGGGCAGTGGGCGATTGCCGACCGTTGGGACGTTTCATTCTGTGTGCGTCCGGATTTTGCGTGAGGATATTGAGAAATTGGCGTGTGGATTGACTCGGAATTTCGTAATTTTTGACACAGATGATTCTCAGAAGTTGGTCAAAATGATTTTGAAAGATTTGCAGATTGATGAAAAAGAATTCAAACCAAAACCTATTGCGGGAGTGATTTCTGGAGCAAAAAATATGTTGCAGACGCCTCTTACTTTTGCCGATGGCAATAATCGTTCGCCTTTGTATCGAGCGGTTGAAAAGGTGTTCCCGGAATATCAAAAACGACTCATTGAACACAACGCGCTGGATTTTGACGATTTACTCCAAAAAACAGTGCAGCTCTGGGAAGAATGTCCGGACGTTTTGGAAAAATATAGAAATCGTTGGCATCATTTGCTCGTGGATGAGTACCAAGATACGAACTTTGCGCAGTATCGATTGGTTCGTCTTTTGGCTGAACCGCGCAACAATTTATGTGTAATTGGAGATGATCATCAGTCGATTTATTCCTTTCGGGGAGCGGATTACACCAATATTTTGAACTTCGAAAAGGATTTCCCAAATGCCGCGGTGATTAAGCTGGAACAGAACTATCGAAGTTCTGGGAATATTTTGAAAAATGCGAACACGTTAATCGCCTTCAATGAAACCGGTCGTCCCAAGAAATTGTGGACGGAAGCGGGTTCGGGAACCAAAGTTCGAGTACATCAGGCGTCGGATGATCGCCGAGAAGGGGATTTTATAGCCGATCAGATTTGTGCACATGCAAGTGATGGAGGAAGATATTCTGATTGTGCGATTCTGTACCGCATGAATGCGCAATCGCGTTCTCTTGAAGAAGCGTTGATGCGTCGGCAGATTCCCTATCAAATTGTTGGAGGAACGCGTTTCTTTGATCGAAAAGAAATCAAAGACGTCGTGGCGTATTTGCGTCTGATTTTTAATCCACGAGATGATGTTGCATTTCACAGAATTATCAATGTTCCGAGTCGAAAATTGGGGACAGCGACCTTGGAATTAATCAAGGATTTTGTGCAGAATTATTCCATGTCGATGTTTGAAATATTGCACGATATTGATGATGTGGATTTGCCGGAGG
>JAGYLK010000137.1 GCA_018401175.1 Candidatus Altimarinota bacterium | reverse complement strand
CGCTGGCGATAACAACTTTCTTTGTCAGCAAGTCCATGGAATTTTTCTGGCAACGGACGAAGGGATTTCGTAAGAGGTGTTACCTGAGTAACGAGTAACGTCGGTTCACCATGTTTCGTGATAAAAAACTCTCCTTCAAATCCACAAAAATCTCCGAGATCAAGAAGTTTTTCAAACTGTTTGAATGTTTCTTCAAATATGTTTTTCATTAGACAAATCTGAAAATCACCAGAAATATCTCGAATTTTCAAGAAAGAAAGTTTTCCCATCGTTCGGAAATTCATAATGCGTCCACAAATTTTTGCTTGTACTTTTGGCGACTCAAGAATTTCTGATGATTCGCGTAACTTTGTTTTTTCACAAAAGGTACGTGCTTCAGCTGCGGTATGAGTTCGTTCAAATTTCTGCGCATAGGGTGTAAATCCGGCTTCTTCCCATGCCGCAATCTTTGCTCGGCGCTCTGCAATCAGATGATTTTCTTCAGTCATTCTTTTGAAAAAGCAAAAAGTCGCTCAGAGTGTATCACGAAAGTCGAAAAGACGAAAAAAGTTTACCAGTCGAAAAGTGAAAAAGTTCAAAAGGGAAAAAGAGATGGGGTGTATTTTTGGAGAATGCATAAGGCGCATAAGAGAAAAATACGTTTGGAATCATTGTTTTCCGAGGAATAGAGTTGTTTTTTGATAGAAAATAGAGTATACTTTCTCGATGCGTTTCAAAGTTCCGCAAAACGTGCAGAGAGAAGACCAGATACTCTGGTTTCTTACGTTGCGCCAAGTAATCATTCTTGTTGTTGGGTTTGGAATTTCTTATACTTTATTTAATTCTCTTTCAAAACAATATGATTTAAATCAATTGGAGGTAATTCTGTGTTGGGTTCCGGCTGGAATCTCTGCGATTATTTGTTTTCTCAAAATACACGGGATTTCTCTTTTTAAATTTGTTTTATTACAATTGGAACAACTGCTTTTTCGTCAGCCACGACGTCGCTGGGTCAAGCACGCGGGAGAACCATTTGTTTCTATGACAACCCCATTTTCAATGAAAATGGAAAAACAAGAGGCTCCTCAAAAGATGCGTCAAGAAGAATTTTCATCAGAAAAAGTTCGCTCTATTGCGCACATACTCGATAGTGATGGAGTTCTAGAATCTCAATTAAAAGAATGACACAAAAAAACACATCGTCTGTCAGACAGGGATCACAAAATCAATTGATTTCTACCCAACGATACCTTCAGTTTTCTGAAGTACATGATGATACGCTTATTTTGAAAAATGGTGGACTGCGCGCTATTCTTGATATTCAGTCTGTGAATTTCAATCTGAAGTCAACAGCGGAACAGGAGGCGTTGATTTCGAGTTATCAAGGATTTTTGAATGCATTGAATTTTCCCGTACAAATCCAAGTTCGTTCTCGAAAATTGGATATTGATGTATATATTGCTGATCTCAAAAAACGGCAGGGGAAAATAGAAAATGATTTATTGCGTGAACAAATGTCGGGATATATCGATTTTATTCAGCGATTAGTGGAATATTCCGATATTATGGAGAAGAAGTTTTTTGTCGTCGTTCCCCTTGATCCGATTCGCTCACAAAATAAGTCTGTGTGGACAAACTTTTTAGATTATATTCAGCCAGAGGACACCGTTGCCAATATTATGACGCGGAAACGAGAGTTCAAAAATTTGAAAAAAGAATTGGATGCTCGTGTAAATACGGTGAAAACAGCATTAGAAAACTGTGGGTTGGGAGTGACACAATTAAAAACAGAGCAGATAATTCAGGTATTTTATCAAGCATATAATCCGGATTTGGCCCGCACACAGAAGTTTTCTGATTCAGAAAAAATTTCGGTGGGTGAATCACCATCGGACAATTTGATTGTTGATGAAAAATAATTTTTCTTAAAGATTTATTGAGAAAGAGATTATAAGTGCCTTTATTTTGTTACACAAAATTTAGATCGAACCATCATGGTTCGCATCTTTTTTGTTTCACGGAAGCAAAAAATAAAAATACCCCCTTGTGGGGTATTTTTGTTTTTTATCTGGTGGGCCGAGATGGATTCGAACCATCGTAGACTAAGTCGGCAGATTTACAGTCTGCTGCGATTGACCACTCCGCCATCGACCCGAT
>JAGYLK010000136.1 GCA_018401175.1 Candidatus Altimarinota bacterium | reverse complement strand
TTGATTATCACGAGACATTTAGGGAGTATCTCCGTACAAAATTACAGTTGTTTCAGCACTTAAACACGAGTAAACGAAAACCCGGAATTCCAAAACAAATGGTGTTGAATAATGATGATGAGAATATTTCCCTGTTTGCTGAGGAGGTGGCGGATCGGACGTGGACATTTGCGCTTCAAGAAAATGCGGATATTCGGCCGGAGAAAATTCAGTTTTTTTCTGATCATACGGAGTTTTTTCTTCGCGCTCCCAATTTTGAATCGGAGATGTCGGTTCGGATTGTTGGGCGACACAATTTGGAAAATCTCATGACGGCGATGGCGGTGGCGAAGGCGACGAATATTTCCCTTGATGATGCCAAGCGTGCGGTATCAAAGTTTGTCTCTATTCCCGGGCGACTCGAATCGATCGACATGGGACAGGATTTTGCGGCGATTGTTGATTTTTCTTACAAACCATCGGCGCTCAAAGCAGTTTTGTCCGCTCTTCGTCCGATTACGTCGGGGCGGATTATTACTGTCTGGGGAGGAGCGGGCGGTCGTACCGCTTCCAATTGGGGAGAGGCGGCGCAGATTATTGCGGAGTTGGCGGATGAATTTATTTTGACCACCGATGATCCGTACAAAGATGATCCCAAAAAAATTGCTCAACACGCGCGGCAGTATGTGGGGCGCGAGGAGGGAGATCGGTTTTTTGAAATTGAAGATCGTTACGAAGCGATTCGGTATGCGTTGTATACGGCGCAAAAAGGCGATACTGTTCTCATCGCTGGACGCGGACACGAGCAGACGCAGACGATTGGGAAGCAGACAATTCCGTTTGATGATCGCGTGATTGCGCGTGAGATTTTGGGAGGAGTGACAGAGTGAAGTTCGAACTCTAGAGTTCGAACTTAAAAATACTTTCTAAACTTCACAGTTTCTTCTAAAATATTTCCGAATTCTAATTTTTTACAATGATTTCTGGTCTTGAAACAACAATTGCTGGGGCGGTCGCCCATTTGAAACAGGTGTATGGCGGATTGCAGGCGGGACGGGCAAGTGCTGCGTTGGTCGATGATATTCAGGTGGAGAGTTATGGGTCGATGATGCCAATAAAAAATCTGGCGAATATTTCTTGTCCTGATGCGCGAACGTTGCGTATAGAGCCGTGGGACAAGGCGATGGTCGGTGCGATTGAAAGAGGGATTGTCATTGCTGATATTGGTATTACGCCTCAAAATATGGGAGCGCATATTTTATTGCCGATTCCGCCTATGACAGAGGAGCGACGCAAAAAATTGGTAAAAGTGGTTCATGAGGAAGCAGAAAGCACCAAAATTATTATCCGAAATGCACGGCAGGAGGCGATGAAAAAAGTAAAAGCGGATGCTGATTTATCGGAAGATGAAAAAAAACGCTTTGAAAAAGATATCCAAGAGGCGGTGGATGCTCGAAATAAAGAAGTAGAGGAATTGGCGAAGAAAAAGGAAACTGACATTTTGACTGTCTGATGCGTCGTACTTCTCGTGCTCGACGGAGAGCTCTTATGATAGAAACGAGCGACATGCGTCGGCAGAGCTCGGTGCGTCGTTTGCGCCGCAAACTTCCAATGCCCGCTTGGTTCAAGAATATTCCCTTCAAAAGTGTTTCCACATGGATTGTGGTGCTTTGTTCCGGGATGGCAGTTTTTGTCGGAATTGCGTTATTGAGTCCGCTCTTTCGTCTCCAAACCGTTACCGTCGAACGGACAAGTCCGTTTGCCGATCCTCTTTTGGTGGAGCAGACGTTGCAAGAATTTCACGGGAAAAATCTGCTTTTTCTCCGTCATTCTGACGTTGTTGCAACGTTAATGGAAGTGATGCCGGAGTTGAGAGATATTGAACTCAAGGAAGATTGGCCGCGTTCCTTATTCGTCCGCGTTGGGGCAGCACAGCCGCTGTATAACCTGTTTAACACAGAGACCGCGAATTTCTATGTTATTTCAGAGGACGGGATTGTTTTGGCTGACAAGTCGATAGAGGGATTGCCGGTTATAAAAATTCTCCAACGAGAAGAACCTATTTTCCTTCGGGAGCGGGTTTTGACACAAAAACAATTGCAGCAGATTTATACGGCAGAGGGGATTTTGGACGCAGATTTGCGTTTGCCCTTGGAGGCCGTCGAGGTTTTATTATCCGCCAATGAATTGCATCTCATTTCTCGTGGAGAAATGGCTATTTGGCTCGATTTGTCGTATTCGGTGGAGGAGCAGTTGGCAAAATTGAAAACGGCGGAGCAAAAAATTAAATTGTATAGCGATACGTTTGATCATATCGATTTACGTATTCCGCAGCAGATTTTTTGGGAAGCGTTGTAATTTTTTCAAGTTCGAACTCGAGTTCGAACTCGGATTTTTTCTTTTTCAAAAAAAGCAATCTGGAGTACACTCCTTCAGCAAATTTATTCTCATACACACATGAAAGTTCACGTTTCCACAAAATTCATTGCTGCCGATGCCGTTGCTGTTTTTATTCCGGAAAAACCATTTTCTCCGGTGCTCAAAAAATCATTTGGGACGCTTCTGTCTCCAGAAATAGCAGCAGAGGTAGCCGTTCGCATGAAGAATGGAGATTTCGTGGGGAAAAAGAATGAAATTCTCCAAATCTTTCCTACGACCAAAGGATTCTCCAAATGTATTCTCGTCGGAACAGGAGATATAAAAAACACAGATGAAACTCGTCGTGCTTCTGCTTTGGCAGTTCGTGCTCTCAAAAAAATGAAAGCCAAAAAAATAACATTTATTTTCCCGGAGGGAATGTCTTGGCAAAGCCTCGTTTCGGGTGCGATTGCCGGAGGATATGAATTCAAACTCGGTGACACCAAGGAACGAATTTCGGTTGATTTGATCACGCTTTGTTCGACACAAAAGATTTCATCTGCGATGCTTTCTGAAGAGGTAGCGCGAGCGCAGGCGGTAAATTTTACTCGTGATTTGGTAAATCTTCCGGCGGGACATATGTCGCCTGACGATTTGGAACAATCGGCACGAACGCTGGCGAAGGCAAAAAACATATCGATAAAAGTGTTGGATGCCAAACAACTCTTGAAACTCAAAATGGGCGGAATTATGGGGGTCGGAAAAGGATCAGCGATTCCCCCTCGAATGATTATTTTGGAATACAAAGGAAGTAAGGACGCTCCCATTGCCTTGGTGGGAAAGGGCGTTTGTTTTGATTCCGGAGGATATAATTTGAAACCGACAAAGCATATCGAAGCCATGCATAGCGATATGGCGGGGGGGGGGGGGGGGGGGGGGGGGTTTTTTTTTGTTAAAGCAAAACAAACCACACACCCCACAAATTTAGGATAGTGGGGGGGGGGGAA
>JAGYLK010000135.1 GCA_018401175.1 Candidatus Altimarinota bacterium | reverse complement strand
AAAACGCCCACTAATCGCTTCGTTGTTTCAGATAACGGATAATTTTTTTCAACAAATTTCCGTGCCACACGAGAAATTTTTTGCACTTCTTTTGGGTGTTGTGCAAAAAAAGAAATTCGCTCTACCAAGGAAGTAATATCATCCGGATGAACACGCAATGAAGGCATTTTCCCGACTTCTCCAAACTGACGCAAAATATCTCCGGGCCCCGTTCTATCAAAAGCCACAACCAAACGTCCACAAGCGAGCGCTTCAGTAACAATGCGTCCAAACGTCTCAGGCTCTGTGGGCAAGGCAAGAACCATGTCTGCTTTTGCCATTTCCAAAAATGGATTCTCCACTTCGGGAATAAAGGTCACATTTTTTAAATTGTGAGAACGAACAAAATCTCGAATTTCACAGTCATAATCGATCGTTCTCTGATCTCCTGGAAACGGAGAGCCAACTATTCGAAACTGTAATCCTGGTAATTTTTCCGCTGCCTCTACAGCAAATTGCTGCCCTTTTCGCGGATCAATACGTCCAATCAGAAGGACCTTTTCAATCTTTGTTACGGGTTCAACTTCGGGAACGTGTGAAAAATTTACGCCATTTTCTACAATACGAAGTTTTTTATAATGTTCTTTCGAAAGTTGTTGACGAGTATATTTTCGAGTAGAAATCGAATTTACCACAATCGTATCTGCTACGTATAAAATACGTTTCAGAAGATTTCGAGGAACGGTGAAATCATGAATCATCACAATCATCCGTGCGGGCATACGAAAGAATTTCTTCGCCACATATGCCACAAACATGGTTCGAGGAGTATTCGCAAACACTTGCGTCGCTCCCACTTCTCGAGCAAGATTCTTTAATTCTCGAGCAGCGAGAAATATTTTCCAGCAGGCAATCACCTTATTCCCTCTCACACTTGGCCAGTCAAATGGAAGTATTTCTATATTTGTAGGAATGGCTGCCCGATATTCATCCGATGGATTCCCCGCAATGATGGGATTGAGACGACGCATTTCTGCTGAAGAAATAGTAGGAAAAAAATCAAGCAAAAAACGCTCTGCTCCTCCGAGCATTTCACCTTGATCGAGGAAAAGAGTACAACGTTTCATCGGTGGAAGTGTAGCAGAAAATAAAATCGCAAACGAATACTTCCAGTGTAAATTTTCTTTTTCGAAGTAAATCTTTCTCAAGGTTCGTTATAAAGACATTTGGTCTTTTTTTTATGAAGAAATGATGAAGATTTAGTCGCGAAATGATTGTCATAGAGCTGATTCTCGGTAGTTTTGCTCCGTACGAGAGTTTCTCACACACAATTCTTGCAATTGACCGTGAC
>JAGYLK010000134.1 GCA_018401175.1 Candidatus Altimarinota bacterium | reverse complement strand
ACCAAATCCCGGAATACATATTTTTGTACCAAAGGCATACGACCGTGGCGCCGCAATCATTCCGGGATACACTGGTGTCCCATCCGCTCCATGAGTTCCATTTCCATTCAAACGAATTTCTGATTCGTACGAACCAGTCAAAAAATAATCCTGATCTGGCAATGGCGAATAATATCCAGTAATTGTAAATGTACGAGCCTGTGCCATAACGAGTGATGGAAGAAGCAGAATGAGTGCAAGAAAGAGTTGTTTCATTTTTTTGTTTTTATGTAATCCCCTAATTGATGAAATGATCCATCTGGTAAATATAAAAGAAAAATTCCCAAAATAATTGAAACTCCATCGCTTAATAACTGATTTTGGGGGAACAAATACATGTCCAATAAATCCCATATTCCACGCCATACAGCGACAACGCCTATTACAATAACAATGTTTTTTATAAACTCTCCATCCCAACGGAGAGAAAGCCCTGATATTTTTTTAGGAAATCTTTTCATTTTTTTTATTTTTGTATACCGCCGAAACAAATGAAATAACTCATCTGACAGTAAAAAAGAAAAATTCAAGAAATTATACCGTAAAACCAATAAAAAATCAAGCCAGAGAAGGCAAAAAACTTGCTGTTATACCGACATGTTTTGTACTATTGGCTCGATGAAATATATTATAAAAATAGGAGTCGGCATATTCTGCATTTTTGCGATACAACAAACCGCTACCGCATTTACTGATATCGCAGTAGATGACCCAAATGCACATATATTTCAGCATCTCGCCGACGTAGGAGTAATGAATGGATTTGATGACGGATTATTTCATCCTGAAAAATTAGTCACTCGCGCTGAAGCACTCGTCATTGCTCTTCGTGCTGGAGATATTAGCATTCCCAATACTTTTGATCCCACCAAAATTCCTTTCTCTGATATCGATCCAAATGCTTGGTATATTCCTGCCATTGCACGTGCTGTCAATTTGGAATTCATTGGTGGCACGACCTTTCGTCCCAATCAACCGGTTTCAAAAGCCGAGTTCCTTGCTTTTTTGTTTCGAACAACAAAAGTCAATTACCGTCCCTTTTTGAATACCAAAATTGGTATTGCCGATGATATACAAGAGGATGACTGGTTTGCTCTTGCCTTTGCGTACGCAAAAAAATACCAAATTGCCCATCTTCCTGCTGATAATTTGTATCGTCCACACAAATCACTCTCTCGGCTCGAAGTAGCACTTATGACGTTTCGACAACTCCGTCTCTTTCACGGAGATGCTGCAACTCGGGATTTCCTAGAATTACAAGCCAAAATACAACAATTCATGACATTATTCCGAGCAGGAAAAACCGAAGAAGCACAAACACATCTTCCCCGTATCCTCGAACTTACTGAAAATCTCACCCTCAAAAGAAACAATGAAAACGCAGTTGCCGCACAGGCGCTGTCTCAATCCCTCAAACATTTGGTAAACAGTATCCGGGCATTTAAGTTTGGACAAGATCTTGAAGGGCTCGAAGAATTATTTCTCTCAAGCCGTTATGCTGATCGCACAGCAGAAAAATCTGAAAAACTCTCTCCCTTTGCTCGTGATGTACATGATATTATTTCTGAAATACTCGGGAAGAATAACGCACAGAAAATATTTGACATAAGTAATTAAAAATTGTAAAATAACTTCTTGTTTTATTCAAAAAACACCCATATGCAAGATTCATTTATCAATCAATCTGAACTCCACAAACTGAAAGAATGGATTCTCACGAAACCAAAAGTGGTTCTTCTCGCTCATTCAAATCCGGATGGCGATACCACCGGTTGTACTGCGGGATTGGCGCTCGGATTGGAACAATTAGGCATCTCCGTTCAACGAGTCTGTATCGACCCCATTCCTGAATCCTTTCAGTTTCTCGCCGGAACAGAACATTATGCACAAGACTTCAACGTCCAAGACTTTGATAGCGCTTGGCTTTGTGATTGTGGAGAAAAAGGAATGACTCGGTTTCACGAAGAAAAACCAGAAATTCTTTCTGACGCAATGACAACGATTAATATCGATCATCACCCAACAAATGATAATTTTGGTGATATTAATTTTGTTCACATTGCCGCCAGTTCTAGCTGTGAAATTGCTCTTGAATTACTCCAAAAACTCGACGTTCATATCACTCCCGACATAGCGACCGCCTTCCTTCTTGGACTCTACACTGATACCGGCGGATTTCAACATCAAAATACAACTCCGGCAACATATCGTGCCGCAGCAACGCTTATACGTGCCGGCGGAAACATATCAAAAATCGCAAAATATGTATTCCACAGTAATGAGTTTCGAAAGTTTAAACTCTGGGGAAAAGTTCTCAAAAATTTACACCTTACGGATGATGGAGCGGCTATTATTGGAGCTCATGTAAATGATTATCAGCATCTCGGTGCTACGCGAGGTGATCTCAATGGAATTATAGACTGGGTCAGTTCCATGCCTGAAGCACAGTATTCGGTACTCCTTTCAGAAGATGAAAAAGGAAATGTAAAAGCTTCGCTTCGAACACGAAAACCAAATGTTGATGTCAAAGCTCTTGCTGAAAAATTTGGTGGCGGCGGACATGTAAAAGCCGCAGGATTCACTGTCCAAGGAGGTCA
>JAGYLK010000133.1 GCA_018401175.1 Candidatus Altimarinota bacterium | reverse complement strand
GAATATTGTACGCAAAAAGAGCACCATATTCAGGGAGTTATTTATGTGGAGAAGTAGGAAAAACATTGGCGAATAGAGATATTTGATGAGTGACATTTATTGAAAAACAGGAGAGAAAGGGATATAATTCCCAGATGGAAAAAATAAAAGATCATTATCTACAGGAGAGAATCCCGCTATGTGTAGAAGAAATTTCCGAGAAATTATTACATTCTTTACATCATTTGTTGGTATTGGTTGATGGAAAATCAGGAACGGGAAAGGATTTTATTATAGATAAAACCGTTTCAGTGTTTGCCGAAAACAAAAAAATAAATGTTTTGAAATCTCGTTCTAAAAAATCAACACGTCCTTTGAGAAAAGGAGAGGAAGATAACGCAAATAGTCGTTCAGGAACATCTATTGTGAGTCAAGAAGATCTCGCTCAAACAAAAAATGTATTTGAGTATGAGTTTGGAGGAAATCAGTATGCTGTTGATTTTAAACAATTAGAAGAAGAGCTGAGAAACAATGAAATAGTATTTTTGCCGATAGCTGATTTATCACTAATGAAGAAAAATGCAGTGAATGATTTTTCAAAAATAAAAAAAAGAATACTGGAAGAATTTCCAGAACTGAATGTATTAAATATTTCAGTTACACGAGACATGGTTTCTGTAGTTGAGGGATTAAAAAACAGAGCGGAGTCTTCGGCTGAAGAAATAAGAAATCGAATAAGAATGATTGAAAGCGGAGAAGATTTAGTTTTTAAAAAGGCATTAATACGGAAAGGGTTTCTAAAAGAAATAACCAATTATTCCTCAGAAGACGGAGATTCTTTTGAGGGAGTTTGGAGTCTCTTATGTGAGATAAACGATATTTTAAAATAGATTTTCAACACTTTTTGGCAATCGCGATTCCAATAAAACAGCATCATTTTTCCCCATTTCTTTTCGCATTCTTTTTAATTTTTTTAGATCATCTCCATGAAAAAATTTTTCTCCCAAAATTTCTTTGGCAATCTTCACATAATCATGACGGAACCAAAATACTTCTGCGTTGATTTCTTTTAATTTTTCAAACACTTCACGGTGAATTTTTTCTGAATCTTTCCCCAATTCTCGCAGTGGAATTCCAACAAAAATTTTTGTTCCTTGGAACTTTCCAAGATGAGAAATAGCGCCGAGAACCCCATCAGGATTTGCTGAATATGGGTCAAGAAGAAGAGTGGCGCCACTTGGTAATTCCTTGGTGTGAAGGGCTCTATCCAGCGGAGGAAGTTCTTTTAAAAATGGAGAAAGTTCTTCTATTGTACAGCCTGATTCTCGTGCCACTTCTAGAGCGAGAAGGGCGTTGCTGACAAAAAATTCTCCAGCCCAAGGGAGAACGAAATCTTGTCCGTAACTGTGAAATGTAGTTTGAGAAAAATCGGATGAAATATTCTCGACAGCAGATTTTTTTATTCCAATGGGAGTTGCCGTTATTTCATGATCTTCAAAAATTTCCACGAGTGCGGGCGTGTCAGCATTAAAGAAAATTTTCTCGCTACACGCTTCTGCGAGTTCGAACTTAGCAGCTCTCAATTTTTCTGCATTTCCAAAAAGTCCCACATGTTGCGCATTTAATCCAGTGAGGATTCCGATTTGTGGTTGTACAAATTGACAGACCTGAGCAATTTCACCTTTCTTGTATGCTCCGACTTCGCAGACAAAAAACTTCTTTTTTGGCCCGGTCGTAGGATCGATAAAAAAGCGTTCATTTCGTTTTATAAGTCGCGCAATAGCGAGCTCATTATTTTCATTTCCGGGATTGGTGAGGATGGCATCAGCGCCATATTTTTCACGAAGCAAGTGAACGAGTATTTTTTTGGTAGAACTTTTGCCATAACTGCCAGTAATTCCAATGCGGGTTATATTTGTTCCTTCGGCAATGATTTCTCCGGCTTCACGAAAAATTGATTTTTTTCGTATCCAAACGGGAATGGCCGATATTTTTATGGCGATAGGAATCGTCAGCCAAAGAGTTCTTTCCCAAACAATGAGCGCTTTGAGCCAATTCCATCCCCAGCGCCAATTTTCAATATTCACAAAAACTTCATGAAGTCCTATAATAATGCCCACCGATAATGCTGCAAAAATTCCAATGATGACGACAATTCTTCCGGAAATTTGTGGTCGAGGAAATAGTCCAGAAAAAGCCCAGAGATTTATCAAATTTCTTTTTCCATCATAGGTTCGAAAATACTCGAGCATTCGATCCCATCGATATTCGCGTAATTGCCAGGAATGAAACCACCAGCTCGCCGTTCTCAGTCCGAGAGCGATAATTCCAAGGCCGATAAGGAATTCCCACTCGTTCATTGTTTCAAAAAGTTTGTAATTTTGGTCGCACATTTGGCTGCATGGGTTCTATGAATTCCATGTTTTCCATCTTCAAAAATATGAAGCGTTGCGTTTTTTAGATTTGTAGCAAAAACGTGTGCAGATTTGATTGGCGTGTAGCCGTCATTTTTTCCCCAGAGAAGCAGCACGTTATTTTTAATTTTTTTCAAATTTTCTCGAACACAGGGTTCACCAAGCGTTTTTTGAAGTGTATTTTTGAGTTCGGGTGTACAATGTACCCAGTCACGTGCGCCAAAAAATTTTCCCGTTACTTTATTCCATACTTTTTGCGGAACTATTTTTTTGAAAGGGAGTACGAATGGTTTCAATTTTCCGGCGATTTTTTGTTTCAATCCGGGTGGCCATTTAATTCCAGCGGCGCCGTGAAGTATTATTTCTCCGGTGAATTCTGGATGTTTTTCCAAAAAACGAATGATAACTCTACATCCAAATGAGTGTCCGATGAGCGTTGGGTTTTTGAGTCGAAGTGTGTGTAATACTTCTTCAAGCCAAAGAGCATATTGTTT
>JAGYLK010000132.1 GCA_018401175.1 Candidatus Altimarinota bacterium | reverse complement strand
CATCAATCATATTCCGAAAGTCATCCATGAATGTACCGCTAAATGACCGGGATCGAATTTCAGAATGAAATTTTTTGCTCATACTCAATCCTTCAAGCGTTTGAAATTCTGCCAAAACTTCCTCTTTTTTCTTTCCAGAAGAAAGAAGTTTCCCCGCACGAAAATTGCGTGACCCATCTGCTTGAGGAAAAATCCCCAAACAGAGCAAAATATCACCGAGTCCAGAAATCCCCCAAAATTCAGACCGATCTTCTTCTCCCGGGGCAGCAGCATTTATTGATTCGAATCCCGCGTGTAATCCCAACATTATGGCTTCTATTTTTTTTTGTGGCGTGTCGAGTTTTTCCCACAACATTCCGAGTTCAAATACGAGAAAATTTTTCATCATTCCTCCTCGTTGTACAATTTCTATTGATTCAGAGGCCTCTACATTCAGAGTATTGCTCGATAATGTTTGAGCCAGAGATTCTGCCATTTGCAATGAATTCCCGGCAATTTTTGTTGCGGTAGGAGTGTGCCCAATTTGATCTGCGAGATTTGGTCCAGAGAGCGAAAAGACGCGCCATTTATCTAATGGAGAAATATGATGTTGAAAAATTTTCAGTGCCTTTCTTCCTTTCGATGTTACAATTATCGATGAAGTCGGAAAGGATTCTATATAATCCAAAATTGCCAATTTTTCGCCATTTTTTGCCGTTGAAGGAATAGCGAGTACCAGAATTTCCGGATCTTTTTTGGGGCGCTCTGAAATACGTTTCCACATATCAATCCCGGCAACAGTTTTCCCAATGAGCGGTGTCCACGCATCTCTTAAGGCGCAGCCAAACCAACCGTTGCCAATGATTCCAACGCGTGGAAGAGTCATTCTTTTTTAGAAAAAAAAGGAAAAGCATTTTTGAGGACAGTTTTTCCCCATGGGCTTGATTCTGATGGGTCTATTACGACCAGCGTTTTAATATTTTGAAATTGTCCAACAGCGCGAGACAATCGAGCGGTAACCGTTGGGATAATCCATACATCCCAGAAATTTTGCTCGACATTTTTCCATTCTCTTTTGAAATATTCGAGAAGAGGATGAGGAGGAGCAAAAGGAAATTTTTGAAGAACAAAGGTTTTGAAAGGAAGATTTTCAACGAGAGGGGATTGGAGTTTCTGTAATAAAAGCACTGCTTTTTCTTGATTACAGAGTTTACTGAGCATCTTTGTGTCGCCTCCTGCTAGCTTTTCTCCAATAACGGTACATTCTTCTGGTGGAGTTTCCTGGAGCAGTCCGCCGACATTTTTTAATGTTGTGAGTGAAGAAAATCCGGCGGCGATCCAGTGGGAATGATCTCTCTCTTCAGCTAATTCTCTTATTTTTTGAGCACAAAAAGGGGAAAAATCCGGTGATTTGCTACTCACTAATCCTTGTGGAATAACGAGTTCTCCCTGTGATTGAAGTTCCTTTTTTTCTAAGAAAAATCCGTCTTGTCGTCCGAGGAATACGCGACAAAAAGCATTTGATTCTCCGCCATCATGACGAAGACAGAGAAGTGCTTTTTGCGCATTAGATTTCTGCTGCAATTTGCGCCAATTCTGAGGATGCCAAGCACTAAAGGTCAAAGTTCCGGTTTCCGGAAAATAGCTTGTCCAGCGCACTAATCCTGTTTCGGGATTTTCGAGCCATTGTGCCACTGGTTCTAATGTTTCTGATATTGTTCGTAGTGCCTGTGCAAATTGAGGATATGTTTTTCCTCCGTGAAGGAGCACTCGTTCTGGGAATGCCGAAACACTTCTTTGGAGAATTTGTTCGATGACTTCTTTTACAAATCCGGCGACAAAAAATGATGTTTCCGTCTGTTCCCCAAAAGGTCGAAGTGAGTGAGTATCACTAGAAGAAAAGAGGAGTTTTTCTGCGAATAATTCTGTTTCAAAAACAAGTAACATTCGTTCTTTGATAAGCGGAATATCCGAGAGTTGAGCCCATGCGAGAGGAGTACAGAGGAGTACTTTTTCGTTTTCCCTTTCTTTTATAATATTTTGAAAAAGCGGGTGATTGAGTGACTCAAGACACACTTCGTTCCAAAAATCGCGTTGATGGAGATAGAGATTAAAAAAATGAACCCCTCGATACCCAAGCCAATGGCGGACAGCGCATTGAAGCCAGAAAGTTGTTTCTAAGTCATCCATATGTTCCCTTTTCTTCCAAAAAGCAAGATGCCGTTCAGCATCAAAGAGAACTTCGGGAGTGGGAATTTGTGTAATCGCTGGGAAAAAGGAAAGTTCGGGTGCAACGATAAGTGTTTTTCCCGAAACCTTTTGGGCAACAGAAGAAATCCATCGTGCACTTTTTCCCGTCGATCCTACGCGCACAAAAGTAGTATGTTCTTGTTCAATTTTTTTCAATTCTTCATCTTCGATTTCCGGCATCGGTTCTTGCGATTCTTGTTTTTCAACGAAAGAAACAAAAGAGTCGGATGGTTTTGTTCCACAATATCGCAGAAATAATTCCTTGGCGGCCCATTCGCTTTGTTCAAAAAATGTGGAAAACTCGGGAATCGCTTCTCGTGGCAATGTTTTTAATTTTTCTATCAAAAGAGGCCAGAGTTGAATACATGCTGTGACGTCTGACATCGCTCTGTGAGCATCTTCATGAGAAATACGGAGTCGTTGCGTAATTGCTTCAAGAGAAAAACTTTCGTCCCCCGGCAGTAAAATTCTGGCGAGTTCGTGTGTATCGATGCGTTTATTTTTTTCGAGAGGAACGCCATATTCTCGGAGAAATCGAATATCGAAATCAATATTGTGTCCGACAATGGTCGCGTTTCCAATTTTTTCAATAATTTCGGGAAGGATCTGTTCCCATGATTTTCCATTTTGTTCTACTTCTTCAGGAGTAATTCCGGTGAGATGGGTCACAAAGGGAGTAAGCGGTGTTTTGGTGGGAATAACAACTTCGTCGAGACGGGTTATTTCGTTGAGATTTGGGTCTGTGACAATAAAAGAAACTTCTAATAAGGAGTCTCTATCGTGCTCTAATCCCGTTGTTTCGAGGTCCAAAAAACAATATTTCATTGTTTGAAGTGTACTGCGTGAGAAGTTATGAGGCAATTTTTCATATTCGGTAAAATTTAATATTTTTACGAAAAAATATGAATGGGGATGATTAGTTGCTTTTCTTCCTTGTTTTTGGCACAGTGCCGGCGATGAAAACCTCAGAACGAAGCCGACGATTAGCTGGAGTTATTGCGCAGGAACTTCCTCCATTGCTTCAACAATTTCTTACTCCAAATCAAGTAGGATTTCTTACGGTTACAGATGTGGAAGTATCTGGTGATTGTGGTGTTGCCGAAATCTGGCTAGATGCATTATCCGCACCAGCAAATTGGTTGGAAATGGTGAATAAAGTAAAACCCAAAATTGCTCACGACCTTTTGAGACGAGTAAAAGTGAGACGTCCGATTGTCCTTCGTTTTCTTCATGACAAGGGAATTGAACATGCGAAAATTATGAATGAAAAATTAAAATGAAATGCCTAATTGCCACGACTAACGAAGGGAAAAAGAAGGAATTGTTGGAAGCCCTTGCGTCCAATGGGATAGTCGGTATCGAATTTCTTTCATTGAGAGATGTGGACGTATCAGGAGAACCAGAGGAAAAAGCAGAAACATTTGAAGAAAATGCGCTTATTAAGGCTCAATTTTTTGCACTCCAAACAGGATTGCCAACGCTCGGAGAGGATTCGGGTCTCATCCTGTCAGCTTTTCCAGAAAAATTTGGAGTTCGAACTCGTCGAGAAATTGATGCCGCGACAGACGAAGAGTGGCTTGAAAAGTTTCTGCATATATTGAAAGAAGAATCTGATCGAGAGGCGACGTTTTATTCGGCGACTGCTTTTTTTGATCCAGAAACCAAAGAATATGCGACTTTTTTGGGGAGTACCTCGGGAAATATTTTAGAAGAACCGCAAACAGATTTAGAGCCGGGGATTCCCGTTTCAGCAGTATTTTTGGCAAATGGACAAAGCAGAGTTTATTCAGCTCTTTCTCGCAATGAAAAGAATGAAATTTCACATCGAGGGAAATCTGTGAAACAATTGGGAGAGTTTTTACACAATAAATTTTAATACCATGTTTCGACGATTTTTTGTCAAAAACTTTCGTAAAAACGCTTCGCTTCGAGAGCGATTTTTTGGACACTTTATTTTCCTTACAGGACGATTGCGGGTTGTTCCTCGTCCCAATTTGTTAACCGAGGATGATTTACGGGGAGCGCGGGAAGCATTGATGGTAGGGGATTTAGTGTTTGTTGGTTCTAAACGAGAAATTTCTCGATTTTTTGTTCGGGGAGTGTTTTCTCACGTACTTATTTACACGGGGAAAGATGAGCTCATTCATTCAAACCTAAAGCACGGAGTAACAAAAACAAGGCTTGAAGATCTTTTTACAAAATATGATTATCTTCGAATTTTTCGTCCGAGTAATGTGACGGTTTGTCAGACACGAAAAGTAATAGAATTCGCAAAAAAATCACTTGGTGCGGCGTATGATTTTCGTTTTCTTCCAGAGAATGAGGACGAATTATATTGTACAAAATTGGTCTATTTGGCTTATCAGAAGGCAGGAATTGATCTTGAATCGTCGCTTGCGAGTCATTGGCTTTCCTTTTTCTCGATCACCCATCCTGCTGATTTTATTTTACATAATTTTACGCCGGTTTTTTCTTCGCAGAGTCTTTCAACGCTGAAACAGCCATCGAATAAGAAATGGATTACGGGACTCAGGGCAAAGCTGGTTCGCATTTTTGTGACTTGGAGAAAAATTTAAAAAAAGTTCTGCGAAGGAGCTGGAGAAAGAATCTTTCTTTTTGATTTTCCAAAAAAACGAGTGTTGGGTACACTACAAAGGATGAAAAAATATAAACGGATTCTGCTCAAACTTTCTGGAGAAGCTCTCCTCGGGGAGAAGAGTTTCGGGATTGATTATTCGATTCTCGATAGGATTTGTGATTCTATCGCAGAAGTTCATGGATTGGGAGTAGAAATAGTTATTGTTATTGGGGCAGGAAATATTTGGCGTGGATCTTCGAGTTCGGACTCGGGAATTGATCGTGTTCCATCAGATTATATTGGAATGTTGGGAACCGTTATGAATTCCGTTGCTCTTCAAGCAAATTTAGAGAAAAAGCATGGTATTGCTACGCGTATTTGTTCTGCACTTGATATTCCTTCTGTTGCAGAAGCATATATTACGCGAAGAGCACTTCGTCATTTAGAAAAAGGGCGTATTGTTATTTGCGCCGCAGGAACAGGAAATCCGTATTTTACCACCGACTCTGCAGCAGCTCTGCGAGCACTAGAGTTGCAATGTGACGTGCTTATGAAAGCGACAAATGTTGATGGCGTATATTCCGCAGATCCCAAAAAAGATCCAATGGCAAAGAAGTATGAAGAAGTGACTTATACGGAAATATTGGAGCAAGACTTACGCGTTATGGATGCTACGGCTATTGCACAATGCCGAGACAACGATATGCCCCTTTTGGTGTTTGAACTGCTCGCAAAAGGAGCTCTGAAAAAAGCCGTATTGGGAGAAAAGATTGGGACAAGGGTAAAGCAGTAAAAATTCGAGTTTCGCTTTTCAAATCGCAAACTACAAATAAAATGCGGGGAAAAGCGTTATCGGCTTTTTGTTCTGGAATAAATTAATCAAAAATAACGTAGCTAAACGCCTGAACAGAAGTTTGTTCTGGAATACTGAGGATGTCTATTTTCTTGGAAAAATTTCCTGCGGAAAGAGAGGTGTATACAGAATATTCCGGTCGAGGAAGAGTTATTCCTCCATTCTCGATGAGTCGAAAGGGAATTCCCGGGATTTTATTTCCTGTGGCAGAATCGCGAAATTCTCGTGCAGGGGTAAGAACAAGCTGAAATTTGGTTCCGTCTGAAAGAAAGTTATTTATCGTGTCGGTGGTATCTGTTGCCGTTCGCGGAAGAAGCGATCCTTCTCGTGTATCCCCAGAGGAAAGTGTCATTGAATATAGTTGATCGCGGCAAATAAATGAAGTATCGGGAAGACACGGATTTTCTGGATCATCTGCTTTTGGGACAAGCGATCCCAATCCCATACTTCCTCCACGACGAGTAAGCATCCAGCTTATCAATACATTGTTTTCTACCGCATTAAAGTCAAAATTAGGAGGAATTTCGTTGTCCGGATCAAAATCAAGCGTGAAGTTTGGGGTATACGCTTGCGGATCAGATACTTCTTCCACGGATTCTGCGTTATCCCAATACCATCGTAACTGGAGAGGTGTGTTTTCGTGAACAAGTCCATTGAGAGTGGAATTCTCCGTTCGGCCGTCAATTGTCCAGTTGGTAGTAATATTTACTTCTTCATGAACCACAGATTGCTTTTCGGGGAAAGAAGGATCATTTAATGGCAAAAATCGAACTCCTTGTCCACGGGCATTATGATGAAAAAATCCAGCCTCAAGTCCTGACTCAATAGCAAAAAAAGTTTGTGTTGATCTTTCGAGTCCCTGCGACTGTTCTACCGATCGAGTTACGAGCGTAAGAATGGCAATTACGATACTTATGGCAATTGTTGATCCGACCATCGCCAAAAGAAGCGACAGTCCAGCTTTTTTATTTTTGTATCGAAAGAGGAAAGATTTCATTTCTTTTTTATTGTATCCTACAATTCAAGCAATGAAAAAAGTTTGTTTAATCATTCTCGACGGATTTGGGCTGGGCGCACATGATGAAGGAGATGCGATATTTCACGCACGTAAAAATTTCTTAGACCCGCTCTTTCAATCCCAAAAGTTTTCAAAACTTAAAACCGATGGAGCATCAGTTGGATTGCCGAGTTTTCAGTGCGGAGGTTCAGAGGCAGGACATTTAACAATCGGGGCAGGTCGTCCAATAAAACAATTTTTGACAATTATTAATGAAGATATTGATTCGGGAAATATTTTCAAAAATCCGGCCTTGGTTCCCTTGTTTGAAAAAGCAAAACAACGAGGACGAATTCATTTGTTGGGAATGCTTTCTGATGGCGGAATCCATAGTTTTCAGCCCCATTTGTATGGGCTTTTGAAAATGGCGCAGCAATTTGGAATTGAAAATATTTTTATCCACGGCTTTCTTGATGGACGTGATGTGGGAGAACGGTCAGCAAAAAAATATCTTTCCGAGCTAGAAACCATTGGTATTGGAAAGATTGCTTCTCTGAGTGGGCGATTTTATTCGATGGATCGTGATACGAATTGGGATCGTACAAAAGCAGGATGTGATGTTTTGTGGGGACGAGATGAAATTTCAAACTTCAAACTTCAAACTTCAAATGGGAGAGAGGCGTTAGATAAATTTTATGCGACTTCTAAGGAGTCAGATTATTATTTTCCGCCGATTGTTTTGAATAAAGATGGGGCAATTGCGAAGGATGATATTGTGGTGTGTTTCAATTATCGATCGGATCGAATGCGCCAGTTGTGGTCGGCATTGTGCGATGAAACATTTACAGAATTTGATCGTCCATTTCGATTGAATCCTCAAAATGTGGCGGTATTTGGAAGTTATTATCCAGATGCGGTTACCGCGTATGAATTAGCAGATCCGCAAGTTCCTTATACATTGGGAGAAATAGTTTCTCGCGCCGGATTACCACAATTGCGAATTTCGGAGACAGAAAAGTTTAATCACGTTACGTTTTACTTTTCGGGACAACGGAAAGAACCATTTGAGGGAGAAGATAGAATTTTGATTCCTTCTCCGAAGTGTGCTTCGTATGCGGAAAAGCCGGAAATGTCGGCACGAGAACAAACAGATGCGCTGATTTCTCAGTTAGCAAAAAAGGAATACGCACTCATTGTTCAAAATTTTGCGAATCCCGATTTAGTTGGGCATGGAGGAGAATTTTCGCCAGCAAAAAAAGCGATTGAAATAGTAGATGAATGTTTATCGCGAGAGATTCCGGTGTTGCTTTCCCATGGGTACGACGTTTTACTTTTTGCGGATCATGGAAATGCAGATGAAATGTTTGAATCAAACGGAGATCCGTGTGCAAGTCATACAAAGAACATGGTTCCCTGTTGGCTTTTGAAATCAGACGGGACAATGCCACAATTAAGAGAAAATGGAACGTTGGCGGATATTGCACCTACGGCACTGGAGTTATTGGGGATTGCAAAGTCAAAAGAAATGACAGGAAAACCGTTATTCTAAGCACTCAACTTCTTCCCACTTGAGCCGACGATGTATTGCTTTTACCGGAGATTCTGTAATGGTTTTGTTTACTACATATTGAGTTGCTTTTTTAGCCTTTTGGAAGTGTTCTGTGTATCGAAATATAATTTTTTTTGTTTCAAAATCTTTGTATATTATCGTATCAATTCTCTCTTCTCCATTTTCGCCAAATAAAAGAGAAACAGAAAGAAATTGTCGGACGAGTGGGTCGCTTTCTGGCTCTTTTGTGTAATCATTGTAAATTCCCCAAGCATCACAAATACAACTCAAATCTCTGCACATTTGAGTAATTCCTCCACTTATTCGCGGAACATCTGGAAGAATAGGACATTTAATCTCTTTTAGGAGGGGAGGTGTTTTTTCTGGAGAATATCCCATTATGTTCTTTGTAATACGTTTTCGAAATAATGTCAACTTTTGCCAATTCCCCTTTCTCGCGCTACACTTTGCGTGTGAAAATCCATTTCGTTGGTATCGGAGGGATTGGAACTTCTGCCTTGGCGCAGTTGTGTTTTGCTCGTGGGGATGAGGTTTCTGGTTCTGATGTGTGTGAGACGGAGATTTTTCCTGCACTACGAAAATTGAACATGCGTCTTTTTTCCGATCAAAAAGCAGAAAATGTTCCTCATGATATCGATATTTTAGTCTATTCGGAAGCAGTTCCGGTTGAAAATCCCGAGCGAATGCGGGCTGCAGAATTGGGACGAAAGCAATATTCGTATTTTGCGTACCTGGGGGAAGTAGCGAAGAGTTATAAAGTGATTGGCGTTGCCGGAACGCATGGGAAAACGACGACAACGGCTATGATTGCACGCGGTTGTATGGAAACGAGATTTGATCCATCGGTAATTGTGGGAACAACGTTGAAAGAATTTGATGGTTCAAATTTTCATCTCGGGACAGATAATTGGTTGCTCGTGGAAGCATGTGAATATCGTGAGAATTTTCGATTCCTGTCGCCAGAAATTGCGATTTTGACAAGCGTAGAACACGATCATTTTGATGCATTTCCAACGGAAGAATCCTATTTTTCGGCATTTGAGCGGTTTATCAAAAATGCAAAATTGGTTCTCTATCATGAAGGTGATTTAGGAGCAGAAAGAGTATTGTCTCAGTACAAAGGGAAACGGGTTCCCGTGCCACGGCAGAGTGAACAGATCTGGGAATATATTTTGAAAGTCCATGGTCAATACAATTATGATAATGCAACGCTGGCATTAGCTCTGGCGAATATATTAGAATTAGATACAGATGCGTTTCAGTCTGGACTGGGGAAATATATAGGGGCGGGAAGACGGCAAGAACTTATTGGAGAAATAAATGGAGTAAAGATCTATGACGATTATGCGCATCACCCAAGCGAGATACGAGCGCTTTTGCAAGGATTTCGCAAAACGTTTCCAGTAGCAAAAATAGGAATTATTTTTGAACCGCATCAGCATTCGCGAACGGCAGCGTTGTTGAGTGAATTTGTGGAGGCGCTTTCATTAGCAGACGAGATCGGACTTTTCCCGATTTATCCAGCGCGAGATACGGATCAAGATAAAAAAAATATGCCGGATTCGAAGTTTCGAGGATCACTTCCAGATGCGGTTTCGATTGATTCTCAGGAAGATGCACAAAAATTTATCGCCCACTTTTCAATGGGCGATATAATCATTTTTTGTGGAGCAGGGAACATTTCTCCTTTTGCGCGTAATATAGTTTCACGACTACAACCGGGGAAAGAAGTTCTTTAGCGGCAACAATTTTTGTTTGAGGCAACAATTATTTGTACAATAGCAGAGATACCTACGAGAACGTAGATAATCTTCGCAATCATTGGCAGAGAACCAAAGATAAGTTGTACGAGGTCTACGTTGAACGCGCCTACCAGTCCCCAATTGAGAGCTCCTACGATTACGAGGATAAAGGTAACGATGCCGAGAAAGCCTTTTGCCATGAGTAAATAAAGAAAAGAAATAAAGCAACTTTCAGATTAGAGAATGTTTTTTATTTAGACAAGTTTTCTTTCTTTTGGGCAGGAAATATTTCTCAGTTTTAATAAAATAGGGTTTAGAGATGAGGGTAATAGAACGGATTATTTGGTCGTGCGCTTTTTTTCCACTTCGGAGTAACGGTTTTTTGTACCTGGATTTGGGTTTTACTAATGGAATTTTGAAATGTTTTCTCTGCTGGGGGAATGGATGTTTCGCATTCTCGAAGTGCTGTTTTGAGGTTAAATATTCTATCTTCTTCCATCTTCTAAAAATTAATTTCCATTATTTTCACCATTAACAATCACTTGTCAATAGAAATTGACTTTTCCTTTATAAATTGCGAAACTGTGCATACTTTTTAATCCATTCAACAATGGAAACGACATCGATCAGATCCATATTTCGTACACCGAAACAATTTTTGAATGGGAATATAAATATTTCTGGATGGGTTCGTACGGTGCGGGCAAATAAAGATTTAGCTTTTATTGCTGTGAGCGATGGAACCTTTTTTACGTCATTACAAGTGGTGGCGACGTCTGATTTATCGAATTTTGAAGCGATTGATAAGCTGTCAATTGGTTCTGCGGTTTCAGTAACGGGGAAACTCGTTGAATCCCAAGGCGCAGGGCAGAAATATGAAATTCAGGCAGAAACAGTGGAAATTCGTCAAGAAGCAGATGCTGATTTTCCATTACAAAAAAAACGTCATACGATGGAGTATTTGCGTACGATAGCGCACTTACGTCCGAGAACAAATACCTTTCAGGCGGTGTTCCGTTTGCGTTCAGTTCTGGCAGGCGCGATTCATGAGTTTTTTCAATCAAAAAACTTTGTCTACGTCCATACACCAATTATCACGGGTTCAGATTGCGAAGGAGCCGGAGAAATGTTTCATGTTACGACGTTTGATCTCGAACATGTGCCACAAAAAGATGGAGCAGTGGATTATTCCCGAGATTTTTTCAAAAAACCAACGAGTTTGACTGTTTCCGGACAACTCAATGGTGAGGCTTTTGCGATGGCGTTTCGTGACATTTACACGTTTGGACCTACGTTCCGAGCAGAGAATTCAAACACGACGCGTCATGCGTCAGAGTTCTGGATGATTGAGCCAGAGATTGCGTTCGCGAATTTGAAAGATGATATGAACTTGGCAGAAGAAATGATGAAATTTCTCTTCAAAACTGCACTTGAAAAATTGCCAGAAGAGATGGCTTTCTTTGATCAATTCATTCAGCCAGGAATTATTGATCGATTGCAAAAAATTATTGATTCGGATTTCGAACGAATGCCGTATGATGAGGCGATTAAGATTTTGCAAGCATCTGGTAAAAAGTTCGAATTTCCTGTCAAATGGGGATTTGATTTACAATCAGAGCACGAACAATATATTTGTGAAAAAGTCGGTCGTCCGACATTTCTCATCAATTATCCAAAAGATATAAAAGCGTTTTACATGCGATTAAACGACGACGGAAAAACCGTCGCGGCAATGGATTTACTCGTCCCAGGAGTCGGAGAAATTATCGGTGGTTCGCAGCGTGAAGAGCGACTCGATCGCTTGGATGCACGAATTGAAGAGATGGGATTAAACAAAGAAGATTACTGGTGGTATCGGGATTTGCGTCGTTTTGGTGGTGTGGAACATGCGGGGTTTGG
>JAGYLK010000131.1 GCA_018401175.1 Candidatus Altimarinota bacterium | reverse complement strand
TCTTTACCTCGTCAAACACGGGGTTCCGTAACGAATCTGTTCTTTGTTTGGAATATTCACTTCTCGTAGGGAACAGTAATTTTTTCATTCAAAAATGGAATCATTTCGAAAAATGAATATGCTCATTTTAGAATGCAATACTTAAATTTCGCGTCAGAGTTAGCAGAAAGAGTGGATTGGCGCGACGTATATCCCAATCCTCGAGTGGGGTGTGTGATTGTTCGGGATGGAGAGATTTTGTCCACGGGAGTGCATGAGAAATGTGGTGGGGCGCATGCGGAGGTTGCAGCATTGAATGAGTTCGAACTTTATAAAAATCGCACAAGTCAGAGTTCGAACTCTGACTTCGAACTTGAAGTATATATCACCCTCGAACCCTGTGATCATTTTCCGGGGAAAAAGACGGGGAGTTGTACGGAGGCACTTTTGAAATTGAAACCGGGGAAAGTAGTGATAGGAGCGATTGATCCTCTGTTTGGTGGAAAGAATGTGGAAAAACTTCGTGAAGCGGGGATTACCGTAGAAGTGGTAGATCATGAGCGGAGTAAAGCGCTATCTCGCAAAAAACCATATGTGATTTTGAAAATGGCACAGACGGTGGATGGGAGGATAGGTCAAATTACAAACTTCAATCTACAAAATCCAAATTCAGAAGAAAAAATTAAAAGTCCAGCGTATATATCTTCTTTGGAATCAAGGAAAAAGGTGCATCAGTGGCGTTCGGAGGCGGATGGGATTTTGACGACGACGAAAACGGTTCTGGCGGATGATCCCTTATTGGATTGTCGATTGGTGAATAAAAATATTGCTCAAGATTTATTTCTATTTGGTGCGTCAGATGTTCTCAAGGGATCAAGGATTTTACAAGTTCCTAATCGGAATGTATTTTGTTTTGAGGGAAAAGATGTGGCAAGAGATTTACGAGAAATTTCAGAGATGGGGGTGCAAACACTTTTTACTGAGTGCGGTTCTCATATGGCGACGGCATTATTGCAACAAGATTTGGTGGATGAAATTCGACTGTTTGTTGCTCCCAAAATATGGGGGAAAGGAGTGGCTGTATTTGCGAATGAAATTGATGTGAGCCAGTTTTCAATGACGAATGTTGAGGAGGTGGGAGGTGATGTATTGATGAAATTTATGAGGGGATAACTCACCCCAATCCCTCTCTTATATTAAGAGAGGGGCGACATAGCATTTCTCCTTCCCTTGGGAGAGGGAAGGGATAGGGATGGGTTGTTTCTAAAAAGTTGCTTTTTGTTTCCTCTCTTGAGTACAATGGACGAGATTTTATAACACACATTCCAAAATGGAAAAAATAAAAGCAAAATTACATTCGTTGTCCAAAGATCGCCGATATATGATTTTTGTAGGAATAGCTATAATTGTGATTGGTTTGATTGCGC
This sequence comes from Candidatus Altimarinota bacterium, assembly GCA_018401175.1. GTDB lineage: Bacteria > Patescibacteriota > Gracilibacteria > UBA4473 > UBA4473 > M50B91. The sequence goes on along the minus strand of JAGYLK010000131.1, from coordinate 2,547 downwards.
TTGGTGCAGAGGGATTTGCGGCATTTTTGGCGGTTTTATTGGGGCTTTTTTGTTTGCTTCTTGGATATTATGGTTCAGATATGAAAAAGGGAGTAGATGATTTTAAGCATGATGTAATGGAGGCGAAGGAAATGGCAGCTGTAGCTGCAGAGAAGACGGCTGATATTGCAAAAGATTCTCTAGGGAAAGTTGAGGCATCAGTGAAAAAAGGAGTTGAAAAACCTGCTCCAAAGGCCGATCCGAAGAAAGCGGCAGGGAAGAAGTAAAGGTCAGTCTTCAATCTTCAGACTACAAACTTCAAATTTAGAATTTTAGTGAGAGATGTTTTTTCAAAACGTCTCTTCTTTTTAATTGAAGAAATTTGGGGAATTTGTAAAATACGGGCGATGAAACACGAAAAAATTATCATCCTCGATTTTGGAGGGCAGTATGCTCATCTAATTGCGAGTCGTATTCGACGACTCGGCGTTTTGGCAGAAATTCGGCTTCCCAATGAAACCAAAGCGAGTGATGTTGATGATGAAACAATAAAAGGAATTATTCTCTCTGGCGGTCCGCAGTCAGTGTTTGCCCCAGATTCGCCACGAACCGATGATGCGATTTTTGCTCTTGGAAAACCCGTTTTGGGAATTTGTTACGGGCATCAATATTTGTCTCACGCGCTCGGTGGAAAAGTGGCTCCGGGGACTACTGGGGAGTTTGGGCGTTCGGAATTAGTACACGATGGGAAGTGTCCACTTTTCAACAACGTGCCAGAGAAATCAATCGTGTGGATGAATCATGTGGATGCGGTGGGAGAATATTCTGCTGGATTTACAAACTGTGCCACTACCGAACATTGTCAGACTGCTGCAGCATGGAACGAGAAGAAGAATTTCTTCTCTACGCAATTCCACTTAGAGGTGACGCATACGGAATTTGGGGAACAAATTTTCAATAATTTTCTCGATATTTGTGGATGTTCTCGCGATTGGAGTGTGGAACAATTTTATAAGGAACAAGAGGGAAAATTGAAAAAACAAGTAGGGGATCGAAATGTGTTTCTGTTTGTCTCCGGCGGAGTTGATAGCACGGTTACGTTTGCATTGCTTACCAAAATTCTGGGAAAAGATCGTGTTCGTGGTCTCTTTGTCGATACCGGTTTGTTACGCCAGGGAGAAGTAGAGCAAGTAGAGAAATCGATTCGGGCGATTGGTGCCGATTTGACGACGTTGCGGGAAGGAGAGTATTTCTTGTCTAAACTTGCGGGACAAACCGATCCAGAACAAAAGCGGACGACGATTGGTCACGCGTTTCTCGATGTGCAGCAAAAATTCTTTGCAGAAAATAAATTAGGTGATGAGTGGCTTTTGGCGCAGGGAACGATTTATCCGGATACGATTGAAACCGGAGGAACGAAGAATGCTGATACAATTAAAACGCATCATAATCGCGCTCCAGAAGTACAGAAGTTGATTGATGCAGGAAAAGTTATTGAGCCAGTCGCAGATTTGTATAAAGATGAAGTTCGTGCATTAGGCGAACTGTTGGGACTTCCGCATGAGTTGGTGTGGCGTCATCCATTTCCTGGTCCAGGATTGGGAGTTCGTATTTTGTGTGCCGCTGAGGATATTTCAGAACCAATTGTCGATGAAGTGGACGCATTTACATTCCAACCAAAGAAGAAACCATTTGTGCAGTTGCCGATAAAATCCGTGGGCGTTCAAGGGGATTTCAGAACGTATCGTCATCCAGCGGTTTTGACGTCTATTCCAGGAGAAAAGACGATTGAGAACTTAGAGAAATTTTCTACAAAACTGATTAATCATTATGACGATATTAATCGGTGTACCTTCATTTTAGGGAAGAATTATACGGGAAACATTTCTCATGTTTCTGTAAAAAAATGTGATATTTCTTCAGCGCGGGTTGAAACACTGCAACGAGCGGATGCGATTGTGACTCGTTTGTTGTCTGATATGAATGTCTATTCAGCTGTGTGGCAGTTTCCAGTGGTATTGTTACCAGTTTCGTTTAACAAAACAGGACGTGAAACAATTGTTCTTCGTCCGGTAGATTCGATTGATGCAATGTCTGCGTCGGTGGGGAAATTACCGTGGGAGTTTTTTGATCGTGCGGCGAAGGAAATTTTGAAAGATGAAACGATTTCTGCTGTGTTGTTGGATTGTACGAGTAAGCCGCCAGGAACGATTGAGTGGGAATAGCGCGAAGCGCGAATCTTCAAACGTTCAAACTTCAAACTACAAACTACAATTTTCATATTAGTTGATTCGAGAACAGAGATATTCGTTCTTTTCTTGTTTCATTTCAAAAATCATAATTTCATTGATATGATGGTGGTGATTTTTAATTTTCCAAATAATGGAACCGAAACAGTTTATGGAGGAGGCGATTGATATTTCTCGTCAAAAAATGAATGAAAATAAAGGTGGTCCGTTTGGTGCCATCATTGTTCAAAAAGGAATTATTGTTGGTCGTGGATGGAATAAAGTTACGTCCGAAAATGATCCAACGGCGCATGCAGAGATTTCTGCGATTCGTGATGCG
>JAGYLK010000130.1 GCA_018401175.1 Candidatus Altimarinota bacterium | reverse complement strand
CCACCTTTTTTCTTATTTATTCTTTTTAAAGTCCGCTAAATTTTGCTGTATCGTTTTCCAATCCCAAGAAAAACGTCTATTTTCCGATGCTCGTATTAATGCTGCTACAAGCGACCAAAGATTTCCTGCTTCAAATGTAAACGCCGATCCCATCTCTGATTGCGCATCAAAATTGGAGAGTCCACATCCTTCTGGAAGCACGGGAACCGCACCTGATTGAATAACAAAATCGAGTTCTTCTTTTTCTGGACGTGTTACAAAAACAACAACATCTGATTTTGAAACAATTTTTACTTTATTATCTGGCAAACTTTCAAGCATAGAAAACACACGAGGAAATTTCTCAGCACAATCAAAACATAAGTTCTGAGCCGACTCATCCCCTTCTGCTAATACCGAAACCTGAAACCCTAACGAACACATTGCTTTCATTGCTGTGCACAATACATCTGCTCCTCCATCCTTTGTAATAGGGGTCAAAACTCCTATTCGAAATTTCGTTTTTATCGTTTTTTTTACGGAAGGAATATTTTTATCGGTGGTGATCATCGGTTGTAAAGTGAATAAATCGAGGTATAATACCAGAAGAAACAGAAAAAATCGAATATTATCCCTTCCTCCTCTATGAAAATGTGGCAAAATAAAAATTCAATAGTTCTTATTGATGGAAACGCCTTAATGCATCGGGCATACCACGGTATAAACCGTGGTTTTGTTCCTGTATGGAATAATATACCCGTGGGAATGGTGTACGGATTTGCTTCAACACTTCTTTCTACTCTCGAATATCTGCGTCCTGAATGGATTATTGTTGCCTTTGATACAAAAGAGGCAACTTTCCGTCATGAAATTGACACTCAATACAAAGCACAACGAACTCCAACTCCAAACGATTTTTATGAACAAATTCCTCTTGTTGAAGAACTACTACAGGCATTTCACATTCCCATTCTCAAATCACCGGGATTTGAAGCGGATGATATCTGTGGAACTCTGGCAGTACAAGGGGCCGCGAAAAACCTACATGCCTATATTATAAGTGGCGATTTGGACTACACACAGTTGGTGAATGAACATATCCATTTGGTGAAATTGAACGGAAAAATAGATCAATCCCCTCTCTATGGACCGGCAGAGGTACGAGCTCGATATGGAATTACTCCGGAACAAATGGTTGATTTCAAGGCTTTGGTCGGAGATAGTTCTGATAATTTCAAGGGATTAAGTGGTTGTGGACCTAAAACCGCATCAGAATGGCTCCAAAAATGGAATACGCTCGAAACTATTTTTCAAAAAAAACACGAACTTTCTCCTCTCTGGCAAGAAAAATTAGCAGCTGAAGAAGAATATATCCGTCAATGTAAAATTCTTGCAAAGATAAAAACCGATGTTGATCTCTCCTTTGATTGGGATAAAAAATTCGCACTCATGGATGGCTCAATAAATACCTTTTTTGAAAAACTCAAATTTCAAAGTTTATCCGGTCGCCTCTTTAAATTGAACAAAAAAATAGAACAGTCATTTTTTGGTGAACAAAAGAAGGAATCAAGAAAAGATGAACTAGAAGAGCAATTATCACTTTTCTAAAAGATAAATACTGTCTTCCTTCTACTAAAAAGCGAATTTTTCTATTCTTTTTCACACAAAGAACGATTTATTTATGTTTTTCCTCTCTATTTTTGAACACATTTTTTGTTTTTTCGACTTTTTTTTTCTCGCGTCAATTTTTCTCAACCCTCTATCTGTATGTTTTTTGTTGGACAAAAATTCGGTTCATCCGCGCTACAAGTGAAGAAAAAGCTTGCACAAGGTTTTCTGCCCTGCTAGGATTCACAGTGAACCAAATCTGAATACAAATGGCACAACAAAAAATATTTACAGCCCTCGACATTGGATCATCACGTATCCGAGTAGTTGTCGGTATAGTAGAAGACAAGAGACCGATCGTAAACGTTATTGGAGTGGGATCTGCTCCTTCTTCTGGAATTCGTCGCGGCGTTATTTCAGACATGGATGAGGCCGTCGGATGTATTTCTGCGGCGCTTGAAGATGCTGAACGTATGAGCGGAGAAGCAATTCACCGTGTGTTTGTGAGTTTTTCTGGACCAAGTATTGAAACATTCGATTCCCGTGGTGTTATTGCTATCAGCGGAAACAGTTCTGAAATAACAGAAGAAGATGTCGATCGTGTACTTGATGCGGCACGAGCAGTAAGCCTTCCAGCAAATCGCGTTATTTTACGAACTATTCCTCGCAGTTTTTCTGTGGATGCACAGCATCATGTCAAATATCCAGTCGGTATGTCCGGCATTCGTCTTGAGGTGGAAGCACATATTATTGCGGGACAAAAGTCTGCAATTCGAAATTTGGAAAAATGTCTCTACCAGACAGGCGTCAGTATTGAAGAAATCGTTCCTTCTCATCTCGCTGCCGCAGAAGCAGTATTAGATAGAAAACAAAAAGAACTGGGCGTAGTTGTCGTCGAAGTCGGCTCTGGGTCTACAAATATGGCTGTTTTTGAAGAAGGAGCTGTTATTTACTCTTGCGTTCTTCCTATTGGTGGAGAACACGTAACGAATGATATTGCTATTGGGGCACGAGCCGCAATTGATACTGCTGAAAAATTAAAAATTGAATACGGAAGCTGTCAGCCAAATGATATTGCCGAACGAGAAGAAATCGATCTTACTCAGATTTCTCGTACAGATGCGCATATTGTTTCCAAAAAGCAAATGGCTTCTATTATTGAAGCTCGATATCACGAAATCTTCCTTATGGTGCGTGATGAATTAGAACGTATCGATCGAGCAGGATCCCTGCCTGCAGGAGTTGTACTCTGTGGAAGCACTGTCAAAATGCCGGGCACTGTTGAATTGGCTCGCGAAGTATTACAATTACCAGTACAAATTGGATTCCCCCGTGATATTGAAGGAATCGTTGACCGCGTAGATGATCCGGGATTTGCTTCTGCTATAGGACTTATCCAATTTGCTCAGCGATATGGAGCTCCTCGAGCACTCTTAAATTTTAACATTGGCCGTATTGGAGACTCGGTACTTGAGTTTTTTAAACGTCTTCTCCCCTAACTCCCCCCCCCCACCCCCCCCTCCCCCCCC
>JAGYLK010000129.1 GCA_018401175.1 Candidatus Altimarinota bacterium | reverse complement strand
ATTCCGTAGGGACAGGACATGTCCTGTCCCTACGATACGATATTTTAAAACGAATTTTTTTGATCCTGTGATAAATCTGCAAATTTCATACGTTTTCGATCAAAATGGATGCTGACACGTCCGATCGCACCGTTACGATGTTTGATAATATTCACCTCGAGTTCATTTGGGATTTCACTGTCAGGATTATAATAATCATCACGATAGAGCATCATTACAATATCGGCATCTTGCTCGATAGATCCAGAATCGCGCAAATCCGACAAGACCGGTCTCTTGTCTGGACGACTTTCTACGCTTCGAGAAAGTTGCGAAAGCGCGATAACCGGAATATGGAGCTCACGCGCGAGCTGTTTCAAACTTCGAGAAATTTCTGAAATTTCCTGAACGCGGTTTGTCATCTGAGCACTCGACGAATTATTCGCCGTCATGAGCTGCAAATAATCCACGAGCAAAATATCGAGCCCGTGTTCCATTTGCAATCGCCGCGCTTTGGCGCGGAGTTCGGCGATAGAACTTCCCATTGTATCATCGACAAACATCGGCGCGTTCGACAATTTGTCCAACACTCCTCCCATACGTTCAAAATCCGTATCATCGAGTTTTCCTTTATTCAATTTCCATGAATCAACCTCCAACTCAGCGCACAACATTCGTTCGACAATTTGCTCCTTGGACATTTCCAATGACACAATTCCGACATGTTTTCCTTGATTTATGGACGCATATTGCGCCATTCGCAGCGCGAGAGCGGTTTTTCCCATGGACGGACGAGCGGCAACAATTATCAAATCCGAAGGATTGAACCCCGCATTCAATTTATTGTCGAGATCGCGGAATCCCGTAGAAATTTTATTTTTGGTCGCGAGTTCGGGGTTTTCATTTACTTCACAAATAATTTCATATTTCTTCATCAACAAATCTTTGATCGGCACAAATCGGTCTTTCAAAAACTGTTGTGAAATGGCAAAAACTCGTTGTTCTGCTGATTCGAGAAGTTCCTCAATATTTTTTTCACTCTCATATCCGAGCGCCGTGATTTCCTGCCCTGTGGAGATGAGACGACGGAGCGTTGATCGATGTTTGACAATCTGCGCGTATTGAAACACGTGTGTGGCAACGGGAACTTCGTTTTGCAATTCTGCCAAAAATTCCGGTCCACCGATATTTTCGAGTTGTCCTTGCGATTGAAGTTTGGTCGCGACGGTCACGAGGTCGATCGGTTGAGATTTTCCAAAGAGGGAAATAACCGCTTGGTATATCAATCGGTGTTGATCGTAATAGAAATCCGTTGGCTCGAGCAAATCCGCAATTTTCAAAATAGAATCCTTGTCCAAGAGCAAACATCCAATAACAGAACGCTCCGCTTCGGGAGAATTTGGAGTGGATTTTTTTTCGAGTTCGGGGAATTTACTCATCGTTTGTAGTTTGCGATTTGACATTCGAAACTTCAATCTTCAGTCTTCAATCTTCAAAGAAGGAATCTATTTCCAGTTTCCAGTTTGTAGTTTGTAGTTTG
>JAGYLK010000128.1 GCA_018401175.1 Candidatus Altimarinota bacterium | reverse complement strand
TCCGAAAATGATCCAACGGCGCATGCAGAGATTTCTGCGATTCGTGATGCGTGTGCTCAATTGAAAACATTTGATCTGTCTGGATGTGAAATTTATACGAGTTGTGAACCGTGTCCGATGTGTCTGGGCGCTATTTATTGGGCTCGGATTTCCAAAATTTGGTATGCCAATACAGCGCATGATGCGAATGCTGTTGCAGGATTTGACGATGAAGATTTTTATCAAGAATTTACCAAATCCATGACAGAACGAAACATTCCATCAACACAAATTGCGCGAGAGGAGGCGATACAGGTGTTTGAAGAGTGGAGAAAAAAAGAGGACAAAGTAAACTATTGAAAGAAATCAAAAAATAACTATTCTTTCTTTGTAGATTCTTTAATACTTACGTATATGAACAAAATACTTTTGGCTATCGGCTCGATATTTTTCCTTGCGGGATGCGGGACAATTTCTCTTTCCGGTCTTCCTGATAAACCACTTGAAGCAGGAAATGATGGACGAGTGCAACAGTATTTGGAAGAAAATCTTATTGCGGATTCAGAGAACGCGATTTGTAATTTTGAGTCGCTCAATCAGCCAAATGGAAATGTGGTAGAAGTATGGGCATTGTGTGAAGAATTTATGTTGAATGAAAATGGCAGTCTTGAGAAAGGACAAACGATGAGTATTCCAGTAAAAATCACATTTGCGAGTCCAACTTTGTACGTAATCCCTGAAGATGGAGAGCGATATGTTCCATCGCTTCGAGAAAATTTCTCAGAAGTAGCGGTAGAAAAGATTTTGGCACAGGATGTTTATGACGTATCAGAACTGGAAATACGAAATATGAATCGAGCGACGAAATGGTTACTTACTCCCACGGAGGAGTAATCAAACTGCAAACTTCAAACTGCAAATATAAAAATTATTGCTAGGGAAAAGACATATCTTTTCCCTACTTTGTATTGAAACGAAGAAATATTATTTTTTCTGTCGATTAAAGAAATGTGTTTCAAGCACAGATTTTCTTACTGATGATGGTTGTCTCTCACACCATTCTAAATATTCTTCAACAAGTTTATTTTCGTGTGCACAACGTACTTTTTTGGCATCATCTATCGTGTAGAGATTTTT
>JAGYLK010000127.1 GCA_018401175.1 Candidatus Altimarinota bacterium | reverse complement strand
TGAAAAAAATTATCCGTTATCTGAAACAACGAAGCGATTAGTGGGCGTTTTAAGCGAATAAATTAGCCAATATAAGAATCTTGAGCTTCTGCCGCAGCCATTTGTGCTAAAAGGGTCTCTTCATTCTGTGTGCGAAATTGTTCTTGTGTTTGTTGTGTTATTTTGGCGAGTATTTTATCTGCTTCAAACGAGTCATTAAGACTTTGTTTCGTTTTTTCAGAAAGAAATTTAGGCGTTCGATTCCATGCATAATATTCAGCGTCTTTCAAAATAGTATCAGAACTAGGCTGTTCGGCATTATATTTTTTTTCAGCAGCTCGGATTTCATCTTTATTTATGAGGGTCTCATTAACAGCGCCCTTGGTTTCTTCAATATTTCTTGTGATTTTCCAATCAATTGATTGAGGAATTGCGTCATTTTGTCCGAAACCTGATTCCAATTTGTTCATCAGGAGATTCTACCTCAAAAATCATTTAAAATCAATTGATTCTTTCTGGATATTTCTCTTCTTCAAAAAGGTTGACAAGAACTCCCTTTATCCCTAAACTCCGCGCGTCGCGAGGGGTTCTCGCGTTTTTTTATGTAATAAATCTGGTTATGTCTCAAAAGATAAAGGTTTTCGGTGCAAAAATGCACAATTTGAAAAATATTAATGTAGAAATTCCACGTGATAAATTGACGGTTGTTACGGGAGTTTCTGGTTCAGGAAAATCATCCCTGGCATTTGATACCATTTATGCAGAAGGACAGCGTCGATATGTAGAATCACTTTCTACGTATGCACGGCAGTTTCTCAAATTACAGGAAAAGCCCGATGTAGAGAGTATTGAAGGATTATCTCCAGCGATTTCTATCGATCAAAAATCCGCGCCGAGAAATCCACGTTCTACCGTTGGGACGGTGACGGAGATTTATGATTATTTGCGACTTTTATTTGCCAAAACGGGAACGCCGATCAATCCAGAAAATGGTCGAGTGCTTCAGTCTCAAACGCCGGGACAGATGGCTGATACGATTGCACAGTGGAAAGAAGGGCAAAAATTCCTTCTTTTGTCCCCACTTATTCGAGGGAAAAAAGGAGAACATACGGGAGTATTCGATCGTATCAAAAAATCGGGATTTGTTCGTGTTCGCGTAGACGGAGAAGTTATGACATTGAATGATGACATTGAGCTTGATCCACAAAAAAAACATACGATTGAGATTGTTGTCGATCGTTTGGTTGTCACTGATTTCGGAAAGAAATACACAACACTTCCATCTGGTGAGAAAATCGAAGAAAAAAATGATGACCGGCTTCGATTGGTTGATTCTATTGAGACAGCATTAAAATTCGGTGAAGGAATTTTGACCGTTCACAACGTTGATGAAGAAAAAGATTTTCTCTTTTCAGAGCACCTCGCAGATCCGGAAACGGGATTTTCTTTTCCGCCATTGGAACCAAGGATTTTCTCTTTCAATTCTCCGCATGGAGCGTGTCAGGATTGTCATGGATTGGGATATCGATTGGTATTGGATCGAGAATCGGTGTTGAATTCGAATTTATCTATTCGTGAGGGAGGAATTTTGCCGTGGGTTTCTATGGGAACGAATGCCATTGGATGGGTTCAATCTGTTTTGGAATCTATTGGGAATAAATATGGATTCACGCTTGATCAGCCAATTGGCACCATTGCTCCTGCGGTCATAGATCAGCTTTTTGATGGATTTGGAGAAGAATCATTCAAAGTTGCTTTACGAGGACAATTTCGAGGGCGAACGACAGATGCAACATTTGAAGGAATCGCAACGCATACAGAGCGTCGATATAACGAAACAGATTCTGATTGGCTCCGCAAAAAATTAGGAGAATTTATGTCGGAGTCGGAGTGTGTTTCTTGTGCGGGGACACGATTGAATGAGTTTGGACGAAATGTGTTTATTGGAGAAAAAAACATTTCCAACATTACCCGAATGTCCGTGGTCGAAGTACGAAACTGGATTCTGAATTTGAATCCCACGCCAGAACAAGAAGCTATTGTAAAACCGATTCAAAAAGAAATTTCTGACCGACTTGGATTCCTTGCAAATGTGGGATTAGCTTATTTGACTCTTTCACGAGCGGCAAATACGTTATCAGGAGGGGAAGCGCAGCGTATTCGTTTGGCCACACAAATTGGTTCCCATTTACAGGGAGTTCTCTATGTTTTGGACGAGCCTTCTATCGGATTGCATCAACGAGATAATGATCGATTGATTGAGACCTTGCGGCATTTGCGTGATTTGGGGAATACCGTTTTGGTCGTAGAGCATGATGAAGACACGATGCGTTCGGCTGATTACATTGTGGAAATTGGGCCGCAGTCCGGGGCGAAGGGAGGGAATTTAGTGTTTTCAGGAACACTTGATGAGATGAAAGATCTCAAGAGTGAGAC
>JAGYLK010000126.1 GCA_018401175.1 Candidatus Altimarinota bacterium | reverse complement strand
ACGGCTCCGGCTGAAACTGCCTTAACCTACCCTATACAACTAACTCGTTGGCTCATTCTACAAAAGGCACGCGGTCACCCCGAGGGGCTCCCACTCCTTGAAAGCATATAATTTCACGTCTATTTCACTCCCCTTCCCGGGGTTCTTTTCACCTTTCCCTCACGGTACTTGTTCACTATCGATCTGACACACTATTTAGCCTTGGAAGGTGGTCCTCCCAGATTCAAACCGGATTTCACGTGTCCGGTCCTACTCAGGAACTCACTACTGTTTAAAATTGATTTCGAATACACGGCTATCACGCTCTATGGCGCTTCTTTCCAGAAGCTTCTTCTATCAAAAATAAAAAGATATTGTGGTCCTACAACCCCGTCTAAGACGGTTTGGGCTGTACCCGTTTCGCTCGTCACTACTAAGGGCATCTCAATTGATTTCTTTTTTCCGGCTACTGAGATATTTCAGTTCGCCGACTTTCCTCCATGAGCTTAATTTATTTGGGCTCATAGTAACCTAAATGGCTGGGTTTCCCCATTCGGAGATATTCGGGTCATAGCTTGCTTGAGAGCTCGCCGAATCTTTTCGCACTCTGCAACGTCCTTCTTCGGATGTGTCAGTCAAGGGATCCGTTATATGCTTGTAAGTAACTTTTTCAAGATTTGTTTATCGTTCGGTAAACAAATTACAGAAAACATTCAGTAATTTTCTAAAACTTCGCATAAAACTGCGAAGTTATTAAAAGACATTTGATTTGCATTCGATATTCTTAAGGAATAAAAAATATCGAATATTTACTCCAATCCCAATAAATCAGGATTGAAATTGACTCCAATTTCAATAAGAAATTGGAATTTAGGAATCTGTTCGTGTCAAAGAACTTTGCCGTGTCGCATTCACAAAGAGGGCGACAGCCGGGAGATATTATCCAGAAAACCGTATGTGTCAATCTTTTTTCGAAGAAATTCTTTCTTTTGTTTTTGTCCCTCTTTTATTCATATATAAAATGTATTTATGAAGCCATAGAAGAGGAATTTTATAGAAAAATTTTTATATATTTTCTTGCCCCTCTGTTTTGGAATTTCTTAAGTCCTGTACTGTTTCAAAAAAACGCAGTTCTCGTCCTTTTTTTTCAATAGCTCGGTATTGATGCTCCTCTACTCTTTTTTGCAATGAAGATTTCCGCGTATCCTCTTTTTGGAGTAATCGATTTCGAAGATCCTTTTCGTACGATCCAGAAAGAACTTTTTTCTGTATTTTTTTCCTTGCGGGACCATTTGCGGCTAATTGGGAAACCATCCGAGATAAAACCATTTGTACAAAAAGTTCTTGTTTAAAAGCAACTGTCTCTTCAAAAGCGATCTCTACCTCTTCTTGAACAACGTTCATTCCTGCTCCACGATTATCTCCAATACTTACATTTTTCAGTCGACATAAAACCGATTGAAACTTTTCACGAGTAGTATCAACTGCTTGTTTTTGATGTGCTTCTAATTTTTGCAGAGATGGGTGCCATGCACGAAAATACTGATCTTTCCATTTTTCTTCAGAAATATTCCCCGGATATTGTAATTCATGTTCTGCGTGTAATACGTTGTAACAGGCAGCAAAAACAACGCGCCCTAGGATGCGAATTTTTTCAATAAATGTTCGGTCTTTCGTCTCTTCCTCTGTCATAAGAACAGATTCTGATTGATTTGATATATTATCCATCCAAAAGAGAAAATTACATTTGGATATTTCTTTTTATTTTTATGCACGACGACGCAAGAGGATAACCGCTCCAATTCCAGCAAGAAGAGAGAAAAGGGCAAACCACCATGATGTTTCTCCTCCTGTCTTGGGCGGAGCCGCATGCTCTATTTCTTCGCAAATGGGCGTTCCGGAGACAACCGTACTTTTTGGCCCTTCTACTCCTTGTGTGTCAATAGGCGTCACCTGAAAACACTGTTCAATGCACGGTTCTAAGTTATCTACATACCATTGTGTTCGTGCATCTGGAGTTATATTAACTCCTAATAATTCAGCGCCACAGGTACCGAAATTTACTCGATAATTTTTTATTCCTTTATCATCAACTGAAGGTGACCACAAAACCGTAACGCGTCTTTCTCCCGGTGTTGTTTGAAGATTTGAAGCTGGTAGTGGCGCTATGTTTACTCCACTTCCTGCTGCGCTGACGACAAATGTATGTGGACTTGGATTTGAGATGCTTTTTCCTGCCACATCTACTCCCGTGAAGGCAACTCCGTATTCACCAAATTCCTGCGGCGCAATAAATGTTCCCGAAAAATGTTGTGCGTCCTGTTTCACGAGGTCTTGTGTTTTTCCCAATAATGAAAATTGTACCCCCGCCATATCGCTTTCTGTAACAATGTTCATTGTCACCTCTGCTCCCGGCGCAATTTCTCCAGCAGGAGAAAACGTCGCGGTAATTGGTTCCTTTTCTGCAACAACGACAACCCCCGCATTAGGCTCCGTCATCTTATTTCCCAAGAGATCCGAAAGTACAACCGTTAATGGATGTTCACCAATTTCCAAAGGAACACGGATTGTTCCAAAGAAATTTTTAGAATCCTGAGAGACTAGTTCATGCACTTGTCCTGAAAACACTACGCTCACAGAAGAAAGCTCCTCGGAAGCCCCGACCTTTAATTGAACCTCTGATCCTGGTTTTACATCTCCTGTTGGAAATATTTCTACAGACATTACTTGTGGAGGAGATCGATCAATCGTGATTTGAACGAGATTTGAAACGACCGTTGGGTCTTCTACGGAAAAAGCTTGAAATTGATGAATCCCCTCTGCTAATCCTGGTGTTTGGTAGACATATGTGCCCGATGTATCAACGGGCAAAGCACTTATGAGTTCAATTGAACCATCCATGAGTCGAACCAAAGAAACGCCTGTTGCTTTTCCCGAAAGTGTTATTCGAGAAGTACTAAAAGTTGCTCCGTTCATCGGGATGTCTATTGTCAGTTCTGGTTTTGCATTTGGAACAGGAATTACCCCTCCACCATCGGAAACGGTAACATTTCTTTCTCCTGAAATACGGAAGTCATCAAGGTCGAGAACTCCGAGCGTCTGCATCCCCGGAGTCTGAAACATTACGGATAAATAAAACGTGTGCCATCCTTGATCTTCTGTGGTAAACGTGTAGTCATTTGGCAATACTGCACGATCGTCACTCGAAGAAAAACGAATCGTTCCTGTGTAATTGGTGATGACATCTCCATTTTTATCTTTTGCTCCTACACGAACGGTCAGATTTTTCCCCGCCACTACCTCACTGCCCAAATCTTCAAGGGAAAAATAAGCGACTTCTGTTGGCTCTTTCGGATCTGCAAATAAGCTTGTTTGAAGATATTTCCCAATACCGGCTCCCACGTTGGACATTGCGTCGCCTATAAGATGAAATACCAACTCTGTTCGCTTAGACAAAAGAATATCTCCCAGCAAAATTGAAATTGAAGAAAGTCCTGGAGTTTGTGAAGAAACTTTCACAATAACTTCTCCCCGTGAATTCGTTTGTGGAGCAGTAATAACCAGATCCTCTGCTCGAGAAGAAAATGCTCGTACAGGTACGTTCGCAATTACGTTGCCGTGCGCATCTTTGGCAAGCACTCGAATACGAGCCACTTGCTCACCATCTGCGGCAAGGGAAGGAATATCTACTGACTGAGAAGAACGATATGCCGAAACTTTTGCTGGAAAAATAAGAAATTGCTCTGTGATAACAGCTGAGGACTGTCCTCGACGAATAAGCAGTTCATACTTTCCTGCCTGACGAACATGAAGTCCATTTATTCGAAATGATGCCACTCCCAATTCATCAGCTATCGCCTGCAAAGGAATTTTTGATTCATCTGGGCGAACTAATAAAAGAGGAAGCTCTTCATGGTGCAATAATCCGGAAACCCGAACGGAAACATCCTGCCCCGAAACTCCGTCTGAAAGTGACACCCATGGACCGGCGGCAAGCACTGATCCCAAAAAGAAGACACTCAATAACGAAAGGCGAAGAAACATTCTTTTCATCAAGGCGAATCATAGCATTGAAATACTAAAAAAATCAAAAAAACATATTCTCCTTTTCTTTTGGCAAACAGAAAGAGTCATTGACTTTTGTTTTATATATTTTATAAACATCTTATGGAAATGGTTGGGATGGAAGCAAACCTTATACAATTGGACCTCTCTTTTGATTTCAATAATTGTGCGAAAAGTATTCATAAATCAGTGGAAAAGAATGTTTTCAGCACTCATGAATTTTTAAAAATATTAGAAAAAACAAAAGAATGGCAACTTATTGATGAAGAAACTCGGAATATTATCTCTACCACCCTTAATGAAAAATCCATTCAAAAAATATTTCAGATTAGCGCTCTTACCTATTCTGTGGGAGGAATAGCCACGTGGACAGTTGTTGGAACGGGGATAGCAGAATTAGTACCAAAAGTTTTTGACCACACTCTTTCTCTCCACGATTTAAGCTCCAACACCGCACTGCTTTATTATGCAAAACTCTTTGCCTGTGCGATCACTCCCTACATTATTTGGCGAAAAGATACGGTAAAAAATAAGATTGGGAAATCCCTTAGCAATGCTCTTCCTGGAGTCGGATCCTGGATATTCCCGGCCTGGGCACTCTGGGATGAAAAAGAATTTTTCAAATTCTGGAAGATTTATCAAAAAACAAAAAAACTGTATAGAAACTCAATCCAAGAATCGAGCACTCATGAACAAAAAGAGACCTTCCAAAAGACTCTGACTGAACAATGTAATAAATATTTTGAAAAATAGAGCAAAAACATATTTGTGCTCTCTGTATCTTCTTTCGATTTATGGAACAGGGAAAACTTATTTTGGGAGAAAACAAAAACCCGTCCCGCAAACCGGGACAGGCCTTTTATTCGTGTTCCTCTTGTTGCAAATTACTCAAGCTCAATAGTAGCTCCTGCTTCAACAAATTTTGCTTTCATCTCTTCTGCCTCCTCTTTCTTAACATTTTCTTTGATTGTTCCTCCGTTATCAGCCACTGCTTTTGCTTCACCAAGACCAAGACCGGTGATCTCACGAACGAGTTTGATAACAGCAATTTTCTGTCCTCCTGCATCTTTCAATACAACATTGAATGAAGATTTCTCTTCTGCTGCATCTTCTGCTGGAGCTGCTGCTGCAACGGCAACTGGTGCTGCTGCTGTGATTCCATACTTCTCCTCGAAGTATTTTGCCACGTTGTTTGCTTCCACAACTGTTAATTTTTCAATTGCGTCTACTACTGCTTGCTCGTTTTTTGCAAGCGCGATTGTTGTTGTTTCCTCTGTCATTTTTTAAAAAGGTAAAAGGGAAATAAAATTACTGCGCAAATTTTTCTGCGTTTTCCAAAACGTTGTATAGTTTTGAAAACCCAGAGTTGAGAACTGAGTGGAGTTTCTGAGGACCAGACTGCAACATTCCCACAATTTTTGCCAACGACTCTTCACGAGTAGCTGTATTTGCAAATTGTGCTGTTGCCGCTGCATCGAGGAATTTTCCCTCAAACAACGCTCCAGCAAAATCAAACTTCGAGAACTTCGCTTTTTTGTTGAAGTACTCTTTGTTTAATTTTTTGATCGCCTGGGCTGGCTGTACTGCATCAGTAGCTGACACAATAACAGCGACAGATCCGGGAAGATCAGTTGCTGAAAATTCTCCAAGTTCCGTATCCTTGGCTGCCTTCGCCATCAATGTTTTTTTGATAACGGTATAAGACATACCTTCGGCACGAAGAGCTCGTCGAACGGTCTGGACTTCTTCCACTGTCGCTTGGTCGAACCGTACAAAAGCAACACCCTGCGCGTTTTGGAATTTTTCCAAGAGTGCTTCTAACTGTCCGGTTTTCTTCTGTCTTGAAGTAGCCATGCTGTAAATTAGAAAAAAAGTCTTCGATCGAAGACTTGAGGAAACTACTTTGGTGAAGCGGTCTTACGTAAACGCCGAATTCTTTGGCGCGCCGCTTCTCAATGTATTTCGTCTCGGCGAGGCTCACGCTCACAAGGAGCTGCTTGCTGTCTTCGACCAGTTTCATATTAGTGATGGAATGGGATATGTCAAAAGTTTTTTTGTCCCCAGAAGACATCATTCCATACTTCATTTTTTCTCGTTTGTAGTTTGAAGTTTGAAGGTTGAAGGTTAAATCATCCCCAACGCTGCTAAACTCGAGGCACTCGCTTCATATTTCCCATGCAAAAATTCGTCGCGTACGGCGTCAAAATTATCGACTACAAAAGATTCAATTTGCTCTGCATCATCTAATTCTGGATCTGAAACCTGCTCACAATTTTTTGCCAAGAAAAAATAATACATCATGTCGCTCCCCGTCGCATCAGCAACACATTTGCCTAGAGAAATCATCTCCTCTGCCACGAGACCGGTCTCCTCACGCAACTCTCGAATCGCAGCGCTCAAGGGGGTTTCTCCTGCGTCAACTAATCCCGCTGGAAATTCCAGAATTATTTTCCCACATCCGTGCTTATAGGTTTTCTGGAGATAGATTGCTCCCGATTTCAACTGCGGAACAATAACAACCGCCGGACCAGAATGACGAATGAACCAATCTTTCTCACTTCCATCTGGCAGCTCTACACATTGCTTTTCTATAGAACAATAGGGCTCATCGACCAAAATTTCTGAATGCAAAACACTGAACGGTTTCATATATTCATTCTAGCTCGAAGATCGAGCTTTACAAAGTCAATCCCTGAATAAGCCCGGGCTTGAACTATTCCGCCTCCACTGGAACTGGATTTTTTGCCTCTTGTTCAATACGCAATATGGAATTCCCTATAATCGTCTTTAATAGTAATTCTCTTGCCCTTTTGGGGTCTTCCAAAAAAGGGAATCCCTCGACAATAATTCTCGCACACAGATCCTGAGAGCGTTGTGTCTGAAGTGATTCTGGATCTGCCATTATTCGTTCTATTTGTGTATTTGCCGCATTCTTAGCAGCAATGTCTTGCTCGGAAAGTGGATTCATTTTATCCATGAAAAACAATTAAATACAAACCATCTTTAGGTGTATTCTTCTGTTTTGTCAATAATATTTTAAAATAAATTTCGTTTTGCGTCACACGGAAGCACTACCCCCTATTCATCTTCTCAATAAATTCAACGACCATCTCTTTCCCCATTTTTTGAAGAGACGAAGTAATAAAATACTGCGGCATTGCTGAGAGAGAGGTCAACATCTCTTTCTGATACTGATGCACCGCTTTTTGAATTTGTGCTTTGGAAATCTTATCTGCCTTGGTAAAAATAAGAGAAAATGAAATTTCATGACGCATCAACCACGCCATAAATTCAATATCATTGGCTTGCGGAGCGTGTCGTATATCGACGAGGACAAAAAGATGTCGCAATGTTCGACGTTTTTCGATGTACTGCAAAATCATTTCATTAAATTCATACAATTCTCCTTTTCCCGCCTTGGCAAATCCATATCCCGGAAGATCAACCAGATTCCATTTATTATCGATTAAAAAATGATTAATCATTTGCGTTTTTCCCGGTGTCGCAGAAGTTTTTGCTAATTCCTTTTGGTTCGTTAATGTATTAATCAGTGAGGATTTCCCAACATTTGATCGTCCAATAAACGCGTACTCTGGATATTTTTCCACAGGACATTCTGAAACAGACATGCTTGATTTTACGAACACAGCTTTATTGATACTCATAGAAATAGGAAATGAAACTTCCCTCGCATACTACAGTGAAAAAAATGTTTCTCAACTTAGAAAGCGACTATAAAGAATCTTTCTCTTTCTCCTGCTGCAATGATTGGGGCACCCCAAATTCATCAAAGATATGTTTTATTTCTTCCATTATTTTT
>JAGYLK010000125.1 GCA_018401175.1 Candidatus Altimarinota bacterium | reverse complement strand
CATTTATTTATTTCTAATTTTTTACAAAATGAAACCAGCAGAAAACCAAATTCGAGACATTCCCGAAATGGGAAATTCTTTTGATATGCTTCTTTTTAAGCGAAAAGTGGCAGATTTATTGCGGCAAAATAGGCCACAGGAAGTGAATTATTTTGCCTCCCAAGTTTCTTCCAACTTTCCAGAAGAACGATGTTTTATTCAATCAGAGGCTTCTCGTTTGTTGCGCCAGCGAATAGATCTTTTGGACCTTGATCTCCCCATTCCATTATCTGGTCCCGACGTGAGACGTTTTTCTTAGTCAAACAAAAAACCCCGCTTTGGCGGGGTCTTTTTTAATTCCAAAGAGAACCACTCAACTAGAGTGCCGCGATAACCTGAACAATTTCTGCTCGTAGATCTTCGTATTGTTTGGTTTCGTCGTTTGAGAATGTTTTCACCTGTGCGATCTTATGGATCAACGGATGTTCTTCAATCTTCTTGAAATCAAAGTCTTCTCGATCTGCCAGTACCATTCCTTCTTTATACAAAGAGATAATGGTTTTCAACATTTGATACTGTTTCTGTGGCATCGTGTAGGCGTCTTCAGCGCTAAATGAATCTTGATAGAGGAAGTCCTCACGAATAGATTTTGCAGTGAGAAGAACGAGTTTTTCTCGGAAAGAAAGCGCCTCTGGTCCAACCAATCGCACAATTTCTTCCAACTTATTTTCTTCTTGCAAAATTCCCATTGCGTCAGATCGAACGTCCCAGTAATCCGGAGCCACGTTGTCTCTCATATATTTATCCAAATTTGGTACGTACAATGAGTATGATTTCAACCAGTTAATCGCTGGGAAGTGACGTTGATACGCCAACTGTGCATCAAGTCCCCAATATGTTTTGGTAACTCGCAATGTGTTTTGTGATACGGGCTCAGAGAGGTCTCCTCCTGGAGGAGATACTGCTCCGATAACGGTCAAAGCCCCTTGTCGGTCATCTGATCCAAGACAGTCTACCGATCCTGCTCGCTCATAGAATTCAGCTGTTTTTGATCCCAAGTAGGCAGGATATCCTTCCTCCCCCGGCATCTCTTCAAGTCGTCCTGAAATCTCACGCATTGCCTCTGCCCAACGAGAAGTTGAGTCTGCCATAAGCGCGACATTGTATCCCATATCACGATAATACTCAGCAATGGTGATTCCCGTGTAAACAGAAGCTTCACGAGCGGCAACCGGCATATTTGAAGTGTTGGCAATCATCACCGTACGTCGCATAAGCGGTTCTCCTGAGTTTGGATCGATGAGCTCTGGGAACTCATTTAATACTTCGGTCATCTCGTTTCCACGCTCTCCACATCCGATATACACAATAACCTGGGCGTCACAGTATTTCGCCAAAGTTTGTTGGGTAACGGTTTTCCCTGATCCGAATGGTCCAGGAATACATCCTGCTCCTCCATGTACGAGCGGGAAAAACATATCGATAGAACGTCCTCCTGTTTTCAACAATGTGTCGGGAAGTCGTTTTTTGGTAATTTTTCGTGCAATACGAATAGGCCAATACTGACGCATTTCTACATTTATCGTTTCTCCCTTTTCGGTTTTTAATGTGGCAATAGTCTCTATAACCGTGTGGTGACCAGATTCTATTTTTTCAACAGTTGCATTTTTGATTCCAAAAGGAACCATGATTTTGTGCAAAATAAGTGATGTTTCTTGAACGGTTCCCAAAACATCTCCTTCTCCCACAGTGTCTCCTTTTGAAACAGTGGGAACGAAGTCCCATTTTTTATTGTGATCCAGTCCATCGGCGTCGATACCACGAGCCAAGAAATGTCCGGATTTTTCTTCCAAGACTTTTAACGGACGTTGTACTCCGTCGTAAATTGACTGAAGCAATCCCGGTCCAAGCTCAACGGAAAGAGTCTTTCCAGTACACTTTACGGGTTCACCTGGTCCAACACCAGCGGTTTCTTCATACACCTGAATAGATGCTTTTCCATCTTCAAGACGGATAACCTCACCAACGAGGCCTTCGTCTCCGACTCGGACAACTTCGTACATCTTTGCAGAATGCATATTGTCAGCTACTACGAGTGGACCGGAGACTTTTACGATAATGGGATTTTTTTCACTCATGATTCGAAGGGAAAAGGGAGATTTAATTAACTATTAAAGATGTCACTTCCAATTGCGCGTTCCACAATAGAAGAAAGGCGTTTCACAGAAAAACTTTTTCCACCAGCATTCGGAGAAGGGGTAGGAATCACTGCGGGAAGGGGTTTTTTTGCGAACTTGGTGAGAAGGTCTGCGGGCAAATTTTTGTAAAACTCTTCTTCTACAAAAATTACAGCATATGTTGGCGTTTGCGCTTCATTATTGGAATGCTCAGCCGCCAATTGCTCAACCATATCTCGTGCTTCATTATTATCAGAAACCGCAAATGTAGTCGCTCCAATCACGCGATATAGAAGAATCGAGCTTTCCATTCCAACGACGGCCAATTGTAATTGATTTTCCATGGTTAGAAGTGTTTCAGTGTTTCATAGATTTTTTCTGGCTCGATATTGTAGAATTTTGCAGCCATAACAAATCGAAGGCGTGATGCATTTCGAATTCGTTTTTGGAGATATGTCATCGGCACAATAATAGATCCGATGTCACCAGATTCTCTTTCAGAAAGCCATTCGATCGTGGCATTATTTATCTGTCGTTCTAATTGAATGAGGAGTTCTGTGGGATCAATATCCTTGGTAAAGAGTTTCTCAAAACGCTCAAAGAAAGGATGCGCCTTGAATGCCTTTTTTAAATCATCGAGAGATTCAATTGCCATGAGCATTTCTGTGTCGAGTATTCCGTGTGGCAAAAGGGCTCCTTCAGGAAGTGATTCCTTCCAGATAAAAATACAACGTGCCGCGCTTCGAAGATTGGTTCCATCGGCGCGGAGCTCCAAAAGTTCCTTGAGGATAGGCATTCGATGACTTCCGGCAACACGTTTCAAAAAATCAAAATGTGCTCGGTCAAGAATGAACTCTATATCACGAAAGGACTTTGTTTCCGCAAAGTGCGCTTCTGCTTCGATCAAAGCGGCCCGATATTCACGAGGCAACGCTTTGGTTTCTCCATGAAAAATGGCAGCTTCTATTTCCTGTGCATTTAGAGACCCAAGGAAGGCAAATCCATCGCTTTCAGAAAACGTTCCGAATTCATTTGCGCCATCCAGAAGCTTGAGTTTTAATGCTCGTTTGAGGTTGCTCAAGTCATATTCCTTCCATACAAATTCAAAAGCAGGATCATTCTCTGTTCCACTCGTAATCATAGTTTTGGTTTCGAGTAGTCCTTTGCGAATAATCTTAAAAAAGTCTTTTGGTCGTGTTGCTTCATCAAATTCCTCCGCATACTGCAGTTCGGTGAGTACGCGAAAAGCATCCTCTGGTGTTTTGGCACCAATCATTCGGTCAATTTGTGCGTGAGAAAGCAATTTGGCTTCTAGCGCTCTAATTCTACCGCAGAGGAAGAGAAATTCTTTTGTCATTTCAGATAAGGTTCAATTTTTGAGCAAAGAATGATTCGATTTCATTTCGGAATTCAGAGAAGACGAGGCTGTGAAAGGAACAGTCTACTTCGGCCTTTGGCAATTTTGCCACAAATCCTCCAGCAATGTTTTCAGATGCCTCGACAGAGAATCCTTTTGGTGCCATTTTTTTGGTACTGTCGATTCGTTTTTTGGGTACAAAGAGAGTTCCTTCTCCAGAGAGAGGATCAAGCAATTTCTCAAGCACTTGTTGATACTGTGCATCCGGAAGTGCCACGAGATGATCGTGGAATTGTTCCATTGCACTTGAAATCACACTTCGACGAGCTTGTTGGATAACCGTCTTTACGTCGCGACGAGCGATAGCATTTGTCTTTTTTTCAACTGAGGCAAGTGCGTCTGCTTTTTTTTGAGCAAGAGATTCAAGAGCTAACGCCGCTTCTTTTTCAGCTTCAATGTGTAATTGTTTTTTCTCCTCAACGAGAGCGTCATCAAGTGTTTTTACTTCACGAGCAGCTTCTTCGAGGATTTTCTGCAAAATGTCTTGCAAGGCCATGGTTTCAGGTTTTTAAAAGTGGAATGATGTACATCGTCCCAGAGAAATACTTAAGCCAAAGCAGCCAAAGTAATAAAGATTGAGATCAACAATCCAAAGATAGCGTATGTTTCAATCAACACAGAAAGGATGATTGCTCCACCAGCTACGGACTCATCACGAGCCAGTGCTCCAATTGCAGAAGCAACTACTTTTCCTTGCAATGCAGCAGAAGCAAGACCAAGAATTCCTATAATCGTTCCAGCAATAAGGAAGTTCATACCGTTTTGAATGGTAAGCTCAATGAGTTCTCCCCCCATCGCGCCGATTCCAGAAAGAATCATAATAGCAATAAGCAGTCCGTAAATACCTTGTGAACCAGGAAGCGCTGTCAAGACAACGAGTGATCCAAAAAGATTTGGTTTTTCAGCCAAAACGCCAGCGGCTTTTTGACCTGCGGTACGAATACCGAGCGATGATCCGAGACCACCGAGTACAACTGCGACAAGGGCTCCCAGGAATGACAATGTCAATCCCCAGTTGATACCGGCGGCAGTTTCGATTGCGGTTGTGGTAACATTTTCCATGTTTTTCAGGGGGTTAAAGTAAGAAAATTAGGAACGAAATAATAAGTATTTTTTTGCTCGCATGAAGGGACGAAATAATCGACCTCCACCGGCATAAAAGATTCCAAAGAATTCAATAAATTGAAGACGCAGAGAGTGTACATATGCACCGAGTCCTGACAACCCAAAATTAATGGCATGTCCGAAGAGCATAAAAGCAATCATAACAAGTATTCCAAGAATGCTTGGGAGCATGTCTCCTAAAACACGAGCGGTCATATTCATTGCTGCGCCAATAATTCCTGTTGCGAGTCCAAGAGCCAGGAGACGAGAATAACTCAATATATTGGACACGAATCCCATTGCTCCATAAAGACCAAGAATACCAAAGATGAGTTTTGCAAAAATATTCTTTTTTTCTCTTCCTAATGTGAGAACGAGGAAGCCAACTCCACCGAGGAGCATCCATTGCAGAACTGTTTTATCAAGCTCTATTTTTTCAGCTCCTGCCCAAAGAGCGAGTATGATAAGTGTGTAAAACCATCCAAATCCATCGCATAGAGCAAGCCCCCAATCTTTGTTGGCGATTCCCTTGAGAATTCGCATAAAAAGACCGACAAGTACCTGGAAAAATCCGACAGCAAAGGTAAACACTAGGAATGTCATCGTTCCATTTCCTGAGAGTGGATCAAGGATTTGTCCTCGGAACATCAAGTCTCCAGCGGTATTCATTGTTGTCAAAAAAGCAGGTGCTTCTTCGACGGTCATTCCAAAATGTCCTCCAAGAAGAACTCCTCCCAAAACAGCTGAAATACCACACAAAAGGAGCATAAGAATTGATTTTCGAGCCTCTTTGGAAAAAGTTCCGAAAATCATAAAGAAAGAAGCAGTAAGAGTGAGAAGCAACCCGTATCCCGTATCAGAAAGGCAGATTCCAAAGAAAAGAATAAAAAAGGGCGCGATGGCTGGGGTAGGATCAATATCGTCTTTTCCTGGTGCCCCAAACATTTCTGTCATTGAATCAAATGAAGAAATTCCCGCTTTATTTTTTATACAAGAAGGAATCTGTTCTTCCTTTTTTGGAGTGATTTTTTCTACCGTTACATCACCCAAAAATACTTGTTGAATCCAGTGTCCAAGAGCCTCAAATTTTTCTGAAGTAATCCATCCCTCAAAAGCAAAGAGGTATGATGTGCGTAGCACATTTTGTTGTGCATCGTTTTTTTCTTTTCTCCATGAATGAAAATCGTGCGCAATTCGCAAATCATCATAATTCTTTCCCAATTGCCGAAGACGAGATTGCATTTCTGCTTCTTGTTTTTCGAGAGAGCGTAATTTTTCAGAAAGCTTTTTTGTTATTTCACGAGGCAGTAAATCAGAAAATTCTTTTCCAAAATCTGCGGCAAGGTCAATTTCTCGTCCACCGAATTCTTGCATCACTGCATCAACGGAAGCCTTGAGCGATCGGTGAGAGGTGAGACGAAAAAAACAAGACTGCTTGTCTTCATAAAAAACACGAATATCAAGAAGGGTCGAACTGTGCGCGAGT
>JAGYLK010000124.1 GCA_018401175.1 Candidatus Altimarinota bacterium | reverse complement strand
GGCTGTGGTCTCGGCTTTCCTGTTGACCCGCTCTTCCGATCTCTTTTCGATCAACTATAACGGCAGCAACCGGTCGATATTTTTTCATCACCAAAATTATATCACAAAATAAGGACAGGTTTGAAACCTGTCCCTACAAAATTCGTACAAGGCGCAGCATGCTGCGCCTCTTTCCCTATTCATTTATTTCACTGCAATAACCTCATATTCAAATTTTCCACCAGGCGCATCTACTGTCACCTTATCGCCCTTTTTCTTCCCCAAAATAGCTGATCCAACCGCTGACTCATTCGAAATTTTGTGAACCAATGAATCCGCCTCCGTAGAACCAACAATTGTAAATTCACGCGCTTCCTTTTCTCCTTTCATTTTCAAAGTAACGCTCGAACCAATTTGGATCGCTCCGGTTTTTGATTCTTCTACTACTTCCACATTCTTTAGTTGTCCTTCAAGCTCAGAAATACGAGCTTCCACAAATGCCTGTTGATTCTTTGCTTCATCATATTCCGCATTTTCAGACAAATCTCCAAATTCGATAGCCGTTTTTAATCGCGCAGCAACATCACGACGACCTTCTGTTTTTAAGGTCTGTAATTCATCTTGCAATTTTTGTAATCCCGCTGCGGTCAGAAGGATTCTCTTGTTTTTGTCTTCAACTTTTGCCATGTTTCAAATGGATGAAATAGTAATCTCGCGCGCAGTGTAGCGCGTGAGGGAGAAAAATCAACTTTCAATTTTGGTTGCCATTGGATGAGATCGGAGCTTTTCGAGCACTTTCCCTTCAATCTGACGAATTCGTTCACGCGTCACATTGAACTCTTTCCCCACTTCTTCCAATGTATGAGGAACTCCATCGTCTAACCCAAAACGCATTTTTATAATTTTTTGCTCTCGCGCAGAAAGATACGTGAGTAAATCATCAATATTCTCTTTAATTAATTGACGATGTGTCACCTCAAAGGGCGACAACATTTTTTCGTCTTCAATAAAATCTGATAGTTTCGAATCTTCTTCCGTTCCAACCGGTGCTTCGAGAGAAACGATATCCTGAGAAATTTTCAAAATATAATTCACTTTTTTGAGATCCAAGTTCATTTCTACGGCAATCTCCTCTGGCAATGGATCACGCCCGAGTTCTTGCTGCAAACGACGCTGTGTGTAGCGTAATTTATTGATTGTCTCGACCATATGCACGGGAATACGAATCGTCCGTGCTTGATCAGCGATAGCTCGTGTAATTGCCTGACGAATCCACCACGTCGCATAAGTAGAAAACTTAAATCCTTTTCGGTAATCAAATTTCTCAACCGCACGAAGTAGTCCCAGATTTCCTTCTTGCATCAAATCGAGAAAAGGAAGCCCTCGTCCGATATATCGTTTTGCGATGGAAACCACCAAACGAAGGTTGCACTCAGCTAATCGTTGCTTGGCGGACAAATCTCCTTTTTCAATACGTTTGGCAAGCTCCACTTCTTCCTGTGCTGTCAAAAGATTCACACGACCAATTTCATTCAAGTACATACGAACCGAATCGTTGGAAATTTCCGTCAAATCCATTCCTTTCGTCGGCTCAGCATCATCTTCTCCATCGACTACATCATCAACGTCATCATCATCTTTCCCGGAAACTTCAACCTGAACCTCCTCAACTGCTTTTTGAACCTGTTTTTCTTCTCGCTCTTGCTGTCGTTGTTTTTCACGCCAAATTTTTTCTTCTCGCACTTCCAATACTTCAATTCCCAACTCAAGCAACAATTCGTACAACTCATCGAGTTGGTCCAAATTTTCCTCCACATCGGGCATAACGCGAAATAATTCCTGTTCGGTCACAAATTTTTGGTCGCGACCTTTTTGAATCAAATCCTGCACTTCTTGCGGAAATGCTTTAATTTGTTCCAATAATTTTGGTGGAAGATGTTGAGGCATAATCTTTCCTCCTCCACGTGTTCCGGGAGTCGGGGCTTTTTTTGTTTCTCCTTTCTTCGGAGTTGCTTTTGCTGCAACTTTTAGATCTTTCTGTACGGGATCTTTTGCAGAAGAAGACTTTGCCGTTTTATTGGCATCTGTTTTCGCTTTTTTTTCTGACATCAAAATTGGGACAAGAATTCTATTTTTTGGGAAGACAAGAGTCGAATGTCATCTATCCCATATTTCATCATTGCTAAACGCGTAAGGCCGAATCCAAATGCAAATCCACTAAATTTTGTCGGATCGATATCGCAATTTCGTAGCACGTTGGGGTGAACCATTCCCGCGCCCATAAACTCAATCCAACCGGAATTTTTACAGGTTTTGCATCCCTGACCGCCACACAAAGCGCAGCTAAAATCTACTTCAAATCCTGGCTCAACAAATGGAAAATATCCAGGGCGAAGACGCACTGTTGTTTCACGCGCAAAAAGCTGTGATAACATCGTCTCAATCGTACCCTTTAAATGAGCCAGCGAAATGTTTGTATCAATAAGGAGCCCTTCTACTTGGTAGAAAACGGCATCATGCGTCGCATCAACATCTTCATTGCGGAACACTCGTCCCGGAGCAATTAAGCGAATTGGTGCGCCATGTTCTTTCATTTTTCGAATTTGCACATCCGACGTCTGTGTACGCAGGACGAAGTTTTCGTGAGAAGTATCTGATTTTTTGGAAATCCAAAATGTATCC
Organism: Candidatus Altimarinota bacterium; assembly: GCA_018401175.1. Classification (GTDB taxonomy): domain Bacteria; phylum Patescibacteriota; class Gracilibacteria; order UBA4473; family UBA4473; genus M50B91. The sequence continues at coordinate 4,891 of JAGYLK010000124.1, read as the reverse complement.
TGCATATCTCGCGCAGGATGAGACGCCGGAATATTGAGGGCGTCAAAATTGTGCCATTCTGACTCAATTTCAGGACCATCCGCAATTTCAAATCCCATGCTAGTAAAAATGCGTTCTACTTCTCGTTGAACATGACTAATAGGATGTAGTGTTCCTTTTTCCAAGGGAAATTGTTGCGTTACATCTATCGTTTCTTCCAACAGTCGTTTATTGAGCATTTCTGTTTCCAGCAACGCCTTCTTCTTTGCAAATGCCTCTGTGAATTCATCACGAAATGAAGCAAGCGCTTGTCCTATTTCTCTTTTTTCTTCTGGAGAACACGTTTTCAAATTTTTGGAAATCTGTCCGATTTCTGATTTTTTTGATAAAAATTGCACCTCAAAATCATTCAATTGATCGATATTCTCAATACTTGCAAACATTTCCCGTGCTTGCGTCGATAACGCTTTTAGCCGGGAAAAGATGTTTGTTTCAGTCATTCGCAATAAAAAAAACTTGCTCTAGGCGGGATTTTCGGGTAAAATATTGCGAAATCGTGATAAAAAGTCAAGTTTTTCTGACCTTTTGGCGCGAAAAAACTCACACAAACAAATGGTAAATTTCAACTTCGGTCTCGGTGGAAATAATTCACAAGATGATTCTACGATACAAGATGATTCTGGAACAAATGATAATAGCTCCAGTGGCGCTTCTACAACTTCTTCTGACCCCGCTCCTTCAACAAATGTAGCGAAACCTCTTACCGAACTTATGGCGGAGGACAAATCAACAGATGATACTCCAATCGTTTCTGATCCCGGTATCGAAACACCCGAAGAATCAAAAGAAGAAATTACTTTTGATGAAGAACCAACAGAGGAAGCGGCTCCTGAAATCGTTGATGAAGAGGTCTCCGAGGAAGAAAGTGACACAGAAGCAGATAATTCTGCTCCTGAAAAAGTTACAACTCCAGAACCTGTCGTAGAAAAAATATCTCAAGAAGAAACTCCAAAAACAGAGGCTCCTGTAAATCCTTTTGCAAAACCAACAACTCCTGTTGAAGAGAAGACAGAAAGTGAAGAGGAGAAAGCCCCTCTCGAAAAACCTACTCCCGATACACCAATAAACCCCTTTGCAACTCCAACAACTCCTGTTCAGAAAGAAAAACAAGATATCGCATCAACCGAAAAAACAGAAGTTCCTGCAAATCCTTTGGGGATTCCTCCGGCAACTCCAACAGATCCTGAGGAAAAAACAATTGAAACATCCATGAAACCGTTTCCTTTTTCCAGCAAACCCAAAGAGGAAACTCCTAATGAGCAAAAACAAAATACGGTTGCTGCCGCCGTGCTTCCTTTCTCTGGGAATGAAAATGACACAACAACTACCACCAACGATCCTATGAAAGCCGTTGGACAGGTAAAAAATGATATTGTTGCGTTTGTGGACTTTCACAAAAAAAACATTCAAGAGTACAAAAATAAAATCACAGAATTTGAGAAAAAAATAAAGGAAGAAAATAAGCTTCTTCAAGATAAAGGAGATGCGTACACAAAGGTATTAAAAGAACTTCAGGATCTCACACAGAATTTTAATGGGGTGAAAAATGGAGAAAATCAAAAACCACACAATCATCCTCAACAGAAACCACGAAACGATCACCAAAAGTAATATTTCTCATTCTGAAATATAAAAAAGCCCCGCAATTGCAGGGCTTTTTTTCTAATTCCAAAATGAAATTATCGAACTGTCTCTCGAAGACCTTTACCAGCTTTGAAAGTAGGAACTTTTCGTGCTGGGATTTTGATTGCTGCACCAGTCTGTGGGTTAACACCTGTTCGTGCTGCACGTGCTGAAACTTTGAAAGTTCCGAATCCAGTCAATGTAACTGATCCTCCTTTCTTGAGCTCTTTAGCAATTGCTCCAAGCAATGCTTCTAGACAGTCAGCTCCTGCTTTTTTAGTAATACCAGCTGCTGCCGCCATGTCTGCTACGAGATCGCCTTTTGAATATGCCATTTTAGATAGGGGTTAAAAAATAGCTTCGCGGGAATTCTAAACGCAGTTTTCTCCTCTTGGCAAGCGGTTTACCGCAAAAACTGGTTGCACTCTATGTCAAAATTGTTCTTAATTATAAAAATAAAAAAGTCCGCGCTATACCGCTATTTCAAGAAATGTGTTCAATATTTTTTTAGATTGGATCTGATAATTTTCCTAAAGTTGCTCCGTATTTATTCAACATGGATTCGGCCCCTTTCAAATAATTTTTTGTCGGTTCTGTTGCATAGCCACTATCAATTATTCCCCATAAGTAATCGGCTGGTGTATTCAATATGCGAGACTCAACTCCCTTGTACCCTTTCTGTGAATTAGCTATGTAACTGGGGCTCACTTTAAATATTTGTTTTGTTCTATACGCATTTTTTACATCAACATAACGTCCTTTGGATAAAAGTTGGTTATGATCCAAAAAACTATCAGAAAAATTTTCATAGCTTCGAAAACTATGTTGTTCTCTTCTGCGAACACCATTTCGAACCTCATTTGTCCAATAAGTTCTTCCCTTTCCTTTGAGTCCAAAATAATTCTTATTTCTTTTTGCTAATCCACTTCTTCCTTTTCCTGATTCTAATAAGGCTTGTGCCACGGTTACTTGCCACGGAATACCATCTGTCTCTTGTAATTTCTCTGCTACTATTTTTGCCATTTCAAAAAATTGTCGCCCTGTTGGTGTATCAATGCCATCAAGTCCTTTTTTTCTTATTTCTTCTTTACACTCTTCTTCTAATTTTTCTTGATCAACCTCCTCTTCTTGGATTTCTGCTATGAACTTTTGTTGATAGACTTTTTCCTGATCTCCTGAAAGAGATGTAATATTACTAAATGCTGTTTCTTGAAAGTCCTCAAATTGAGTAACATCTGTTGATATCTGCTCCCCTCCATAAACGGGAAGGTATTTTCCGTTCCTGTCCAAATAGCCAACTTTATTTCCTTCCAACGATCTCTTTCCAATTTTTCCGTCTATACTTGCATATACATTTGTACTTTCCAATATATCTCCTAGACCCACATTTCGTCGAACATTTGGATTATTATAAAAATTTATTCTTCCGTTCTGAAAAAATATTTTCTTCAAAAGTCCTGGATATTGTTGTTCTGCGGTCAAAAATTGAGAAGAATTTGTTGTTCTCAAAAGAGTTTCTTGTTCCTCTGTTAGATTATTTATATCAAACTTACTGTTTATAAATTCACTAAATGTATCTTTTGCTCCTCCCTCAACAGTCTTTTTTATTTCTTCTGTTTTGTTCTCCTTTTGGGAATTCAGATAATTATCAATAGCTTCTGCAGCATTTTTATGATTCTTTTTCCATTGATCAACCTTTTCTTGATCCATACTCGTTAAAAAATCTATTGCTATCGCATGATCTTCTTTCGAAGCATCTGGAGCACGTAATATTTTGGAAATTGCGCGCAAATTCAAACGAAAGGCATCATTCGGATTTGTCTTATTCTCTTCCAATCGCTTTTTGGCACGATTATACTCTCCGGACTCAGTTTCTTTTGTTTTTTGAATATTTTTGTCTACGTTTGAATCCAACAACTGTAACGCCTGTTCTGGCGATACATTGAGTTGCTGTTGTGTTTCTATATTTTTCATCTCTATATTCTACCTCAAAACTGCTCTTTTTACAAATATAATCAGTCTTTTCTCTAAAACTCTGGCACTGGTTTTCCAGCTAACGAAAGAATCATTTCTCGATCGTCATCAGAAGCTATTTTGTTTCGACTAAGTTTTCCACATTTTTTGCACCGAAAAACTATTTGCTGCGGTTCTCCGCCTTTGTACTCCAAACCAATCGGAAGCAAAATTCCATGACAATCACACGCCCGATCTCCTGGGAAAACATCTACATGGAGCGATGAAAGGCATTTTCGACAATGATTTCGACATGTTTTTTCTGCCGGAGGATTTGTATGCCCACAGACAGAACAGACGAAGGAATCATTGATTTTTTCAAAAACTTTCGGCATCGTATACTCGTGAAATTTAAACTCCTTGGCGTTCGCATTGATTCCTTTGAAAAAGACGAACTTGCTCGAATTTTTGCGGAAAAACTGAGTGGAAGCAAGTTTTGTCATGTGGCAACCGTAAATCCTGAATTTTTGGTAACAGCACACCATGATATTTCTTTCAAAAAAATACTGAATCATACTGAATTAAATATCTGCGATGGAGTTGGGATACAAGGGATGAGCCGTTTTTTGTATGGAAAAAAGATATCACGCATTACAGGTGTCGAAACAGCAGAATTATTGTGCAAAATTTGTGCTCAAGAGAAGAAATCCATCTTCTTTTTGGGAGGCAGAAATGTGGTAGAAATCGCAGCATCAAAAATGCAGAAAAAATATCCAAATTTGAAAATAGCAGGATATGCAGAGGGAACGCCGAATGAATTATTGTCCGAGGTAAAAGAAGTAAAACCAGCCGCTATACTGGTGGCATATGGCGCGCCTGCACAAGAGAAATGGATCGCTGAATATTATAAAGAAATCCCTTCTCTTCGCATCGGAATTGGCATCGGAGGCACATTTGATTTCTGGGCGGGAAAAGTCAAACGCGCTCCCAACTTCGCTCGAAAAATAGGAATTGAGTGGCTTTGGAGATTGTTTCAAGAACCAAAAAAAAGAGCGAAACGGATATGGAAAGCTGTTTTTGTGTTTTCAAAACTTGCGCTTCAAGAAAAGTTTGGTGATAAAGAATAGGTGTTCCTGTCATTGCGGACTTGATCCGCAATCTAGATTCTGAATTAAATTCAGAATGACAGAGAATTTTTTACAACAAATCAAGCTCTGACAAAATCGACTCATCATTTTCTGCTGCTTCAGCTGCTTTTTCACGCTGACGCAATTCT
>JAGYLK010000123.1 GCA_018401175.1 Candidatus Altimarinota bacterium | reverse complement strand
AATCCGCTTCTGTTTTCTTTGCGACAGATGGATCATTAATGCCTGCTTGAGAAAGCGGAATCATTTCGAAATCACAACGAAACCCAATTCGTTTTGCCATTTCTTGTTCGAAATCCGTGATCTCATTCTTCTTTCCAAAAAACCAAAGTTTGATTTTCATCTCCCACACGGTACAATTTTTTTTGAAAAATGAAACAATTTCTTCTCATCGCTTTCGCCCTAACGATTGTTGGCTGTTCTTCACCCACAATTACTCCGGATATGCATAATGCTGTTATTCCTTTGGAAACTGAAGAGGTCGGCATTTTTATTCCCGAATCGTGGGAAAAGGTAGCACAACCTTCTAGCGGTGCAAATGTAATCCTCATGGCACGAAATGGAGATGAAAACATCGTTATTTCCTTTGAACAAAGTAATGAATTGGTGACGGGAAATTCTGTCTGTAACGGCGCAGCAAAAGGATTTTCCCCATTTCAACAAACATTTGTTGATGACAATCATTGTTTCTTTTCTGGACACCCTGCTCCAAATACGCCGCTCAGAAATTTTTGGCAAAAAATAGTTCGAACGGCTGATACAAAAAACTTTTTGTTGGCAAGTTGCAGCATAGAACAACAAAGTACCATAAATACAACTTGTCCTGCAATTTTGGAGAGTTTCAAAATTCTGGAGTCAGCACAATAATTTCTCTGAAAGAAAAAAACATCCCCATGATGGAATGCTTCTGTTTTTCAATGGAGGCGCCATCCGGATTTGAACCGGAGTACAAGGCTTTGCAGGCCTCTGCGTAACCACTCCGCCATGGCGCCGTAATGTTGTGGCTTGTCATTCGTAGCTCAAAGAGCGAAGAATGGTACGCGGGAGAGGACTCGAACCTCCAAGCCTTGCGGCACTGGTTCCTAAGACCAGCGTGTCTACCATTTCACCACCCGCGCGAATTAGCAGGCAGATAGTAATCAGAACATAAAAAAAGACAAGTTTGAATTAAAAAATTTAATTTTTAAATATCCCTCAATCTGTGAGATTAGCTTCTATTAAAAGGATTTTCACTTTATTTTGTTGGCCGTGCCAGCTGAAGCTCAATTTGTCGTCAATAGCTTTTATAAGCGAAGGCTGGTGCCCGAGGCGGGAATTGAACCCGCACGCCATATTCTGGCGGGAGATTTTAAGTCTCCTGTGTCTACCTTTCCACCACCCGGGCGAAGAACAGAAAGATTGTACCGAAAAAAGTTTTTTAGACAATCTTGATTTAACAATTTTATTAAAAAATTTGACACAATCTCTTGTTTCATAGAATAATCCAACCGATGAATATTTGGAATTTGGTTTCACAATTACGTCGCCGCCGCCTATAGGCGGATAATTTGTGAACCAAAACGCAATTTTTGATCCGTCTCAGTTCTACACTGTGACGGAGGTTTTTTGTACATAAACGTTTCAAAATTAACTCACACATCATTACGATGAAAACAACAACTCAATACCAAAAAGTCGCTTCCCACGAAGCGCATGTCGGAGAATTTGATACCTGTTTGCTCCTCTACTCCGGAGGTCTTGATACCAGTATTTTATTAAAATGGATTCAAGAACAATATAAATGTGACGTAATAACACTCACCGTTGATATAGGACAAACCAACGACGACTTAATCGCAATTAAAGAAAAAGCTCTTTTGTTGGGGGCAAAAGATGCAATTATTTACGATGCCAAAGATGAGTTTGCCGAAACTATTCTTTCAACCGCAATAATGTCTAATGCTGATTATCAAGGAGGATACGCACTTAGTTGTCCCCTTGGAAGAGTCATGATTTCAAAAGTAGCAGTAAAAATAGCACAACAATATAAATGCTCAGTCATTGCTCATGGCTGCACAGGAAAAGGAAATGATCAAGTTCGATTTGAAGGATACATTACAACTCTCGACCAAACATTAAAAACAATTGCACCAGTCAGAGAATGGTCAATGGGAAGAGATGAACAAATACTATATGCAGAAAAAAACAAAATCCCAATCTCACAAAAAAAAGATTCTCCTTATTCCTATGATGAAAATATGTGGGGAAATACTGGCGAAGGTGGAGACATCGAGAATCCAGAAATTGCGCCCGTGCATGATTTAATTTTAAAATGGTGCGCCACTCCAGAAAAAGCATGTTATAAAAATGAAATACTCGAAATAGAATTTGAAAAAGGAATTCCTACGTCCCTGAACGGAGAAACCAAAAAATTAAGCGAAATAATATTCGATTTAAATAAAATTGGAGGAAAACATGGAGTCGGAGTATTTCAATTGATCGAGGATAGAATTGTTGGATTAAAAGTACGAGGTATTTACGAAAATCCAGCAGCAAGCATACTTATAGAAGCACACAAAAAATTAGAAAAACTTGTATCAACGAGGGAAGAAAATGAATTAAAATTATTTATGGATAATAAATGGGCGTATCTCACATATGCTGCCAAATGGCATGATCCAGTAATGCAACATATTACTTCCTACATAAAAAGTCAGAACAAAAAAGTTTCTGGAAAAGTTTCGATAAAACTCTACAAAGGAAATATTGATGTTGTCTCTCTCGAATCAAAAAATTCACTCTTTGATAGTAATCTTGCGACATTTAATAAAAATACGGTCTTTAACCAAAATTCATCGGCCGGATTTATAGAAATTTATAATTTATCACAAAAAACAGCCTTTCGTCTTTCAGAGAAAAATAGTCATTTTAATGCTGATTAAATAGTATGGAGGGTGAGAAGAAATTTCTCACCCTTCTCTCTAAAACAGAAAAAAGAAAAACTGACAAAAGAGAATAATTTGCTACTCTTTAAGCGATGGAAAACCTTATGCTCACCTGGCTTCAAAAAACATTTGATCAAGAATTTTGTTCAAAAATAGAATTTGCTCCCGTTCCACGAGGACAAAATGGAGATATCGCCATGAAATTTTTTCAACTCACAAAAAGTGAAGGACAATCTCCTGTTCAAATTGCTGAACGTGTTGCTGAAGCATTAGCCAATTGCGACGTTGTAGAAAAAACAGAGCTCGCTGGTCCCTATCTCAATCTCTTTTTTGCACCAAAACCATTTTTTGCAGCAGTAGAAAAAGCACCACTCCATGGAGATGCTTCGAAAGGGCAAAATATTGTCATCGAATTCTCTGGACCAAATACCAATAAACCCCTTCATCTGGGACACATGCGAAATCATGCGCTTGGGATTTCTGTGGCAAATCTTCTCGAAACGGTTGGAGCAACGGTTCACCGAGTAAATATTATCAATGATCGCGGAGTACATATTTGTAAATCTATGATTGCATATGAAAAATGGGGAGAAAGCAAAGAGCCGAACAAAAAAAGTGATCATTTCGTGGGAGACTGGTACGTACGATTTGACCAAGAATCAAAAAAAGATGAGCAACTTATCGAGAAAGCAAAAGAAATGCTTGTGAAATGGGAACAGGGAGACACAGAAGTGCGAACTCTTTGGAAAAAAATGTCTGATTGGGCACTAAGTGGACACAAAGAAACATATGCTCGCCAAGGAATTCATTTTGAAAAAGAATATTTTGAGTCAAAATATTATCTAGCGGGACGAGATATCGCGGAAAAAGGATTACAAAAAGGAGTATTTCAAAAACGCGAAGATGGCGCAATTGTCATTGATCTCACTGACGAAGGACTTGATGAAAAAGTTATTCTCCGTGCAGATGGAACCTCTATTTATTTAACGCAAGATTTAGCCGTTGCGTTAGCACGCGTAAACGATTTCAATCCCGATCAAATGATGTATGTGGTTGCAGATGAACAGAACTATCATTTCAAAGTTTTGTTTACCTGTCTTGACCGCCTCGGACTTATAGAACCAAAACATCTCCACCACCTCGGATATGGACTTGTAAATCTCCCAGACGGGCGAATGAAGTCGCGGGAAGGAACGGTTGTAGATGCTGACAACTTAATGGACGAACTGCATGAATTGGCGGCTGAAGAAATTGTAAAACGTCACGATGATTGGAGTGAAGAGGAGGTAAAAGATACTGCTGAAAAAATTCAAGACGCCGCCTGGAAATTCTTTTTACTACAAACGTCACCGAAAAAAAGTATCACGTTTGATGCTCAGAAATCGATCGCTTTTGAAGGCGCCACTGGTCCATATCTACAATACGCGGCCGTACGAATTCAATCTATTCTTCGCAAAGCGCAGGAACAGAACATCGCTATTGATCAAGGGGGAATGAGTGGATTAGGAGAAGAAGAGAAACTTCTGGGAGCAAAAATCCTCGCCTTTTCTGATATATTAAATCGAGCTGCAGAGAATCTCAATCCAACCTACGTTGTCACCTACTTGCTCGAACTGGCGCAGGATTGGTCGAGTTATTATGCGGTACATTCCGTTTTGCAAGCGGAAACTCCTGAACTTATCAGTGCTCGTGTATCACTCGCGGAGAAGGTTTTGAGTGTTCTGGAGAAAGGAATGGCGGTGCTGGGATTTCAAGCTCCAGAAAGAATGTAAGCACAAGCTTAAAACTACAATTTTCAATCTACAATTTACAAATCTTTTTGAAAGTTATGTGGGAACAACATATCCCCTGGGTTTAGTTTTTTGTCCCTTACGAGGAGCGAATATTCCAAACAAAGAACGACTTCGTTACGGAACCCCGTGTTTGAGTCCCCCGCAATGCGGGGGAGGAGTTGGGGTGGAGTAGAAGTCTGATTTGTTTTTGGAAATCGCGACGA
>JAGYLK010000122.1 GCA_018401175.1 Candidatus Altimarinota bacterium | reverse complement strand
AATGGTACTTTTTTCAAATCCTCTTTCACTGGTTCGGCGTCAAATTTGATGAAATAGGGATTTTGAGCTTTTTGTTCCCGGAGAAATTTTTCTCGTAGGAATCGTACTTGGATTTCAAAAATCTCTTCAAAAGCGAGTCGTTCCTTTGCCTTCTGCCAATCTTCATGCGTCTTTGGGACGTGAATATGCTTCACTGCTTCAGCCTTCCCCATAAGATTTCGTTGCTTGAGAATCTCTGTCGGGAGAATTTCCCTGAATTCTTGAGCAAAAATGAGACATCCTGATATCTTTTCTCTCAGCCATTTACTGGTTATCGGGGGTGATTCCGGATAAATAGTGCGAAGTCCGCCGACGTGGACATTTTGCTCGAAGTGGATTTCGGGATTAGAAATCTGAATTTTTCCATAATTTCGCGTCACTTTTCCCACGAGCCAGGCTTTTGTTTCATCCTGAAAGCTTTTTAACTTGTACGGAATAACAAACCAAACAACATCAATGGTCGATCCATCTTCCAAAACGAGTGCCGCGCGTCCTAATTTTTTTCCACGAGGAGTTTTTTCTATTCGAAAATCGCATAAATTTCCCACTAATGTGTTTTTTTCGCCGAGATTTATTTCAGAAAAAGAGTTTTTTTCATCGGTTGATTCCAGGGCACGTGGAAAAAATTCTAATATATCTCGAACGCTCTGAATGCCCATCGTATTGAGCTTCTTTATGTGTGTGGATGTCGTCCGAATAACAGATTTGAGAGGAAAATTTAGATTCATTGCTTTTATTGTACAAAAAAAGATAAAAAAAAACTTGCCAAAAGCTGAAAGTTGTCGGAAAATTTGAAACGAAGAACCTGCAAGTACAGGTTACATCATCATTCACTCCACCAATAACATGAAAAAATTTATGGCTCCACTTCTCGGCTTACTCTTAGCTATCGGAGTGATGACTTTCGGCGTAGACCTTGCATTCGCTCAGCTTATCGATCCATCAGATAGTCCATCAAATATTCAAGGAGCAACTGGAAGCGAAGGATCATTTCGAACTATTCTCCGAACAATTATCAACTTCGTACTCTACTTCCTTGGGTTGGTTGCAACAATTATGGTGATCTACGGAGGATTCTTGTACATTACTTCACAGGGAGAGGATACAGACAAAGCGAAGAAAGTCCTTATGTACGCTGCGATTGGTATTGTTATCATCTTGATTTCATTCGCATTGGTAAACACATTGTTGACAGCTGCAGATGGTGTAAGTACTGGATTCTAAAGAAATTTTTGAAAACGAATTTTAAAACCCGCTTCGGCGGGTTTTTTTGTTATAGGACTCACCCCC
>JAGYLK010000121.1 GCA_018401175.1 Candidatus Altimarinota bacterium | reverse complement strand
GTAGGAGAATCGAGTCCGTTTTTGCTGGGGTCTTGTGTGGCAGGAGTTGCCGAAAGTTCAATTCTGTGACGAATCGCGGCGGCTTCTTGGGGACTAAAAAATTCGAGATTTTTTATATTCCATTCCGATTCTTCAAATGAAGTATCGAGAGATTCGATTGCTTTTTCTCCATCATCCGAAAAGAAGAGTTCTTTGGCCGCGGTATCCATTTGAATCTGTTGTCCAATGCTCATTTTCACAGCATCGCTTTTATTCCCCTTTGGATTTATTGCCCGAAGATTAATTTTTCCTCGCAATACACGAATAAGATCACTTACTCCTATTGTGACATCGAGGAGTGCTCCCTGAACATCAATCTGGCTAGAAGGAGTTGTAATAAGGAAGTGAGAATTTTTATGTGAAAATTCATTGTCAGCAATGCTTCCCCATATTTCTCCCGTTGATACCAATAATTCAATATTTTTCCTTCCAGAAGAATCTTGTGATAATTCGTGGAATTTCAATTCCGTGTTTGGTCCCAAAACAATGATGCTTCCGCCATTTAAGAGATCCACGCTTGCTTCGCAGTTTCCGGTGCAACGAAGAGAATCTCCTTCGAGAAATTTTTGTCCTGAGATTCCACGAGTCCATAAATCGTCACCATTAAGAGAAAATTCAAGAACTCCTTGTCGAATAGCAACATTTGCTTCTGCCGAAAGAGCTTCTCCTCCGGAAAAAAGAGCCCGTCCTCCCCAAAAAAGGAGCAAGAGAAATGTCCCATAAAAGAGTACTTTTTTCATTGGAAAGCCTTTGCGTGTACGTCTTCTTCCATACGAACGAGGAGATCGGGATGATTTTCGAGAATGATAAATGTTATGCATCGCCCTGTATTTTCCCAAATTACGCATTAATCGCAAATTTTGTTTTATTTTTTTCAGCATGCTACAATTTTGGGTGAAAATTAAAACAAATCTCATGAAATCCCGTATATTTTCTCTGGCAGCGCTTATTCTCTTGGTGGGGGCGATAGTTCCCGTCTCTGCAATTCGGATTCAGAGCACTTCTGTGAGTTCATTAAAAGTCTCTCAGATTCGTCAGTCAGCAGAAACACCATTTCTTATTCGTGGAAAAATATGGGGTCCAGCTCCAACGGGAGAGGTGTCACGAATTCTCTATCGTCTTACGGATACTTCTGGTACCACCACATGGGAGTTTACTGAGCCATTTGTACACACATATACCGGAAAAGAAGAATTGGATCTCACGTTCGAATTTGATTTCGCAAAAGAGTTGATAAATTCGGATTCAACATTGATCGTAGAATTTCAAAAGTCGAGTATGAATGGATCTTTTGCGCAAACAGTGGCACGAGGAAGTATGGCGCTTGTTTTCCCAAAAACTGCGCAGCAAAAAACAATTTTGGGAATGGAAACGGTAACAGTGTTTGTTGACGGACAATCAATAGTATCACGAGCAGTTGTGCAAAACGGGGAAACCAAAGCAGGAATTTTTATAAAAGTGAATTTGCTAGACGCCGCGGGAAAAATCATATCTACCAATGATTCGGCAAAAATAATGATCGACGCAGGACAAAAGCAAGAATTTAGTGTCCTTTTGAACACGCCTCCAACTCCGGGTCGATATATGGTGGAAATACAAGGATTTGCGGATAAAAAAGCAGTGACGGGAATAAAAAAATTGCCCGTTGTGGTACAAGGAGAGTTTGCTCTTTTGTCAGCATTAGAAATAATGCCGCAGAAATATATTTATAAAGGAGAGACCGCAACGGTCGTTTTTTCCGGTGCCAGTTCTCTTTATGAACAACCTCTTTCCATTGATTTTCGTGTACAAAACGCGCAAAAGGAAGAACTTTTTGCGAAAAATGAAGAAGTGATGACGGATGCCATTGGACGGTTCTCCGGAGAGTTTCAGTTTTTGGTTGAGAATGAAACAGAGCAAATGCATATTGTGTCGATAATAAAAAAAGGAGCAAAAGAGGTCGGATCGTACTCTTTTGCCACTCCTGTGATGAAGAAAATGCTTCCTTCTCAAGGACAATCTTCGATGTCATTTGCTATTGAAAGTGCTTCTCAGGAGTTTCTTTTTTCTTCTCCAAGAGCCAAAATAGGAATCATTGCGGTTATCGTTTTACTCCTCTTACTAGTTGTTGGGTTTTTCTTTTTTCTTCGTCACATACGTCATGCCAACATACTGGTTCTTTTTCTTGCGCTTACACTTGGAGGAATGGTTCAAGCGGAGGGAATAACCTCTCTGTATCCAGCACATAGATGGGTTATCAATCCACAGGCAGAAGGGGCACAAGAAAATTTCAAAAAAGTATTATTCGAAGGAATGGTTGATTTTGGCACGGGGGGAGTATTCCCTGTTGGAGAACCGATTGCTGCTCAAGTAAAAATAGGAACAAGCGAAACGATCTCCACAACATTTGAAACAATTGATCCGAATCAGTATTACTTTATTGTCACCATTCCTTCATCTTTACCCGATGGGACATATCCTCTGGAACTAGAGATGACGTGGGATGGAATTACGCTCCCCGGAGGAAGTCTTGAGATAGAACTTCTGTATGCTGAAGGACAGCCGCTTTTGCTTCTTGCAGACGGGACGCCACCAACAACATCATTTGATTATTTTTCTGGAGAAACAGTATTAAATTCAGGAGAGTATTCGAACATTCCGGTTCATTTGGGAGTGGTATGTGATGACGAGACGGGGTGTTTACCAGACACAGAAAATAGATTTGAAGTAAAAGGAAATTTTTGTACAGGAGGGACATTCTGTACTGCAGGAGCAGTAGATGATTTTGTTATTTGTGATGCGGTAGCCAATTGTGCTGATCCGATGCAGGTAGAGATAAATCAATATGATCCGATAGCGCCGACATTAGATGATTTTGATGTCACAAAAGAGGGAGTTTCAGCCAAAACACAATTGAAAGCATTTGAATCATACATACTTTCTTTCTTGAATCTCGAAGATCCAACAGAAGACGCAACGATTGTTGTCGATGAACATGCCTGTTCAAATTTGAGCAGTCCATTTTTCATAAAAGATTCTCTCTGCGTAGAGAAAACCATTTCTTGCGCATTAGATGCTACACGACGTGGAACCATTGATCAACAAGATGCGGGAGCAAACTGTTTAAGCACAGATCCGTGTCCTCCTGGAACAACCATTACCCCAGAAGGAGATTGTGAACTTGCCACCTGTGATTATCATCATTTCCCCTATTGTTTTGATTGGATTCTTGGGGGAAGTTGTTCGACATTTCCATTCTGCTTTGAGATGATCCTTCAATAAGAATGTGGATATTTATTGACAAAAAATAAAAGTTGCTGCTACAATGCCGCACGGTATGATTTAATCCACAATTACCATGAAAAAATTCTTGAGCGTTGCCATGTGTTTGGCGTTGGGTCTCACGGTAGCAGGATGCGAAATGCAGGAAGCTACTCATGAGATGGAAGCATCTGAAACTCCATCCGTAGAGGTTGAGGTTGATGGTGAAGCAGTAGAGGTTATCCTTCCTGCTGAAACAATGGAGGCAATTGACGCAGCCATGGAGATGGACCCAGCTGAAATGGCAGCAGAGGACATGCCAATGGGAGAAGAAATGGCAGAATAATTGTTGTTGATTCTAAATCATAACCCCGCTCTACAGCGGGGTTTTTTAATATATTGAATTATCGTAATCAGAAAGGTTATTTCTCTTCTGGTCTCATAAGAGGAAATAACACAACATCTCGCAGATTTGGTTGTCCCGTAATTAACGCGATAAATCGATCAATTCCCATACCAAATCCGGTCATAGGAGGAAACCCCTGTTCCATGGCAGCGAGAAATTCTTCATCCACTTCCATGGCTTCTTCATCGCCAGCACTTTTTGCGGCAGCTTGTTCTTCGAGAAGCTTTCGTTGGATACGAGGATCAATAAGCTCTCCGTAGGAATTAACGATTTCCCATCCAGCGACGAGTAATTGATATACATCAGACGTCCCGTCTTCATTTGGACGAGCCAGCGGCTTCAGATCGGTAGGCCAATCAGTTACAAACGTTGGTTGAATTAAATGCGGGCGAGCCGTTTTTTTATATACGTGATCTAATAAATTTCCCCGTCCCATTTTTTTCGCTTCTTTTTCGGCTAATTCACAATTTTTTACGGCATAGGTGCGGAGCTCTTCGAGGGTTATTTTTTCCATATCTATTTTTGCATATTGT
>JAGYLK010000120.1 GCA_018401175.1 Candidatus Altimarinota bacterium | reverse complement strand
GGAGCGGGTAACGGGAATCGAACCCGTGTCTCAGCCTTGGCAAGGCCGTATAATAGCCATTATATTATACGCGCGTACAATTTTTTCATTATCCATCTTCTCTCAGTTCCGAATTGAGGGACAAGGTCTAGGATACCCCCTTTTTATTGTTAGATGAGCGAGGGATTAAAGCTTTCTAAAAGCTGCTGGAATTGTATTCCGCCTTTCATATTTTTCAATTCTTTTTCTCTTTTTTGTGCGTCGGTTCTCGTTGGAAAATTTTTTTCACAATAAATAATTTCCCAAGGTCCACGATTTCTCGTTGAAGTATTTTTTCCTTCATTGTGCTCCTTGAGTCGCTTCTCTAAATCAATTGTGTATCCGATATATCTTCTTTTATTTTTTAAACTTTTGAGAACATAAACAAAAAACATTTTATTTTGTATGAAAGAATGAAATCGAGGTGGGAGAACCCGTTTCTCAGTCCCGCAATGCGGGACAAGGCCGTATAATAGCCATTATATTATACGCGCGTACAATTTTTACTATTTCTATTTTACATATGTGTAAAAAGAACCAACGGAGAGGAGAATATCTCCCCTCCGTTTTTTTAAAATAATTACTTCTCCTCGTCTTCATCTTCGTCTTCTTCTTCCTCTATATCAATATCCTCTAAGTCCGGTTCTCCCATAAGTTCTTCTTCAAGTCCTACATCCTCTCCATCAAGTGACATTCCTGTTGTTTCGTCTATAACTTCTTCGACATCTTCTGCATCATCGAGTAAGTCTTCTGGATCAATATCGTCTTCATCTTCATTATTTTCTATGTCTGGCAATGGAGCGGGTGGATTTTCGAGTCGAGTTTCAACTTTTAACCCCGGATCAATAATTCCGTCTTCAGTGTGAAGGTCTACACGGAGACCGAGTGATTGAAGTTCTTTTACCAATACGTTAAACGATTCGGGTAAGTGTGCAGTATCTATTTCGTCCCCTTTTACGATTGCTTCATATGCTTTTGCACGTCCCTTGACGTCATCAGATTTGATAGTCAACATTTCTTGTAGAATATGAGCTGCACCATGTGCTTCAAGTGCCCACACTTCCATCTCTCCGAAACGTTGTCCTCCGTTTTGTGCCTTTCCCCCGAATGGTTGTTGGGTTACCAATGAGTATGGTCCGACAGAACGAGCGTGGATTTTGTCCTCCACCATGTGAATCAATTTCAACATGTATACAATTCCGACAACAGTTTTGTGATCAAATGGTTCACCCGTTCGTCCATCATAGAGTTGTTGTTTTCCATCTTCTGGAAATCCATTTTCTTTCAAAAATTCTTGGATTTTTTCATTTGAAATTCCGTTCAAAATTGGCGTTGCAATTTTGATTCCCATTTTTTCAGCAGCAATCCCGAGGTGTGTTTCAAGAATTTGTCCGATATTCATACGACTGGATACTCCGAGTGGGTTCAAAATGATATCCACCGGTCGACCCTCGGCTGTATATGGCATATCTTCTGCGGGAACTACGCGTGAAATAACTCCTTTATTTCCATGACGTCCTGCCATTTTGTCTCCTGCTTCAAGGTGACGAAGCTGCGCAACGCGTACTTTTACTCGTTTTAATACTCCGGTAGGAAGCTCATCGCCCTCTGATTTTTCCAATATTTCTACGCCAATAACCTTTCCTCCAGAACCACGTGGGAGGCGCATTGATGTGTCTTTTACATCGTGTGCTTTTTCTCCGAAGATAGCGCGCAAAAGACGATCTTCTGCCGTTAATTCAGTTTCTCCCTTCATGGTTACTTTTCCTGCCAAAATATCTCCAGAAAGAGCGGTTGCTCCGATACGGATAATTCCGTTTTCATCGAGATTCTTTAATTTTGCAGCAGCAACATTTGGAATATCAGCGGTAAGTTCCTCCGGACCAAGTTTGGTGTCTCGTACATCGAGTTCGTATTCTTCAATGTGAATTGAGTTGAACGTTCCATCTCGCACGATTCGGTCGGAAATAATAATAGCGTCCTCATAGTTGTATCCACTCCATGTCTGGTAGGAAACGAGAAGATTTTGTCCCAAAGCAATTTCACCGTGATCAACAGAAGTTCCATCAATCATTGGAGCACCTTCTTTTACTTCATTTCCAGCATCAACAACTGGTCGTTGATGATGACAGGTCGATTGGTTTGTTCGAACGAATGTTTCGATCGTGTATTCGTATTTCTTTCCTGATTTTCCGACAAATACCAATTTATTGGCATCAACGGATTTAACCGTTCCATCTTCTGGTGCTCGAACGCATTGTTCAGAAGCAGCGATATCTTCGATTCCTGTTCCAACGAGAGATGCAGCTGGTTTAATAATCGGTACTGCTTGACGTTGCATGTTTGATCCCATCAGCGCACGTGTATTGTCGTCGTGCTCCAAGAAGGAAATCAATGACGTTGAAAGCGATACAATTTGCTGTGGTGACACATCAATATGTGTTACCTGTGATTCATGAACACTTGCTGGTTTAAAACTCTGACGAGCAGAGATTTGTTCGTTTGTAAATTCCCCATTGTTTTTCAAGAATGTGTTTGCCTGAGCAACACACATTGTTTTTTCTTGTTCAGCGTCATAGTACGCAACTTCATTTGAAATGTACGCACGTACGGGAACTGTTTTTAACGATTTTATTTTTTCAATTTGCGCAGCAGCTTCCTTGGTAATCTCCTCATCCTTTTTTACAATTCCTTTTTTTCCATCCATTATATCGACGCTTGCCGTTCGTCCAATGGCTGATTTACCATCATTTTTCACCGTGTGTGCTACCGTTCGGTATGGAGTTTCAATAAATCCAAAATCATTTACTCGTGCATACGATGCGAGGTGAAGTACCAATCCGATGTTTGGTCCCTCTGGCGTTGTAACCGGGCAAATTCGTCCGTAGTGACTTGGATGTACGTCACGAACATCAAATCCAGCACGTTCTCGAGAGAGTCCTCCTGGCCCCATTGCCGAGATACGTCGTTTGTGCTCGAGCGCTGCCAAGGGATTTACTTGATCCATGAATTGTGACAACTGAGAACTCGCGAAGAATTCGTGCATTGATGCTGTAATTGGTCGGCAGTTTACGATTTGCGTAGGCGTGACGACTTCCAAATCGACGATAGACATTCGGTCGCGAATGATTCGTTCGGTTCGGAGAAGTCCAACACGAAATTTGTTTTGAATTAATTCCCCAACGGCCCGGATTCGTCGATTTGCTAAGTGATCGATATCGTCACTCTCAATCAATCCTGCGTTTGCACGAATTAATCCGCGTACCATTTCGATGAAATCTTCGGTTCGGAAAACTCGTCCTTCATGATCATTTTTAGTTTTTAATCCAAATCTCTGGTTGATCTTGTGTCGTGCGATTGGTCCCAAATCGTATTTTCGGAAATTGAAGAATAAGTCGTTCAAGAATGCGCGAGCATTTTCTGGTGTTGCCAAATCTCCGGGTCGGATTCGTCGGTACACTCCTTGCCACGCATCAGCAGGAGTTTCGGAATCGTCTTTTTCGATCGTTTTCAAGATAGGATTTTCTGTTTCAGAAAGTCCACATTCTTTGATGACGTCTTTGAACTGCGCCAAAATTTGTTCATCGGTATCAAATCCAAATGCGCGTAAGAACATTGAAACGGCGATTTTTCTTTTTCGGTCCACTTTTACCCAGATAAGTCCTTTTTTATCGGTTTCCAACTCGAGCCATGCTCCGCGTTTTGGGATCATTTTTGATTGGAAACTTCCGGGAAGAGATTTGTCTTCGAGGAAGAAAATTCCAGGGCTTCGTACTATTTGTGAAACAATCACTCGCTCCACTCCGTTGATAATAAACGATCCTTCTTTGGTAATTTGTGGAATTTGTCCAAAGTACACGTCTTGTTCTTTGATTTCTCCGTTTTCCAAATTCGTCAATGCTACGTGTGCACGAATGATAGATTCGTAGGAAACTCCTTTTCGACGACAAAACTCAAGAGAGAATTTTGGGTCTTCGATTTCATAACTCAATATTTCGAGTTTCAATTTTTTTCCTGTCGGATCTACGATAGGGTTAATTTCTTCGAGGAGTTCGTCGATTCCTTTTTCAAGAAACCATTTGTACGAACGTGTTTGGATTTCTGTGAGATCGGGGAACGGAAAGGGTTCACTGATGTCAGAAAAAAAATACCGTCCTGATTTTTCGAGGGTCGGTTTGAGCGTCGCCGGAAAGTTTAACGTTTTTTTCGCCATTTTAGTGGGGTAAAAAGGGCGGTCAGACGTCTGGAATCACTGGTTCTTAACCAGTCTCTTTTGCAGATTTACTGCCGATGTGGAAGAGAAACGGATTTCAATTCAGCGAGAGTTTAGTTGGGGAGCGGGGTTTGTCAAGGTTTTGTT
>JAGYLK010000119.1 GCA_018401175.1 Candidatus Altimarinota bacterium | reverse complement strand
GGTTTTCTTTGAATTGAAAAAAGTTTCTGTGAAAGTTTTTAAAATTGTGGAAAACTTCTTAATTCAATGTTGAGAAAGAATAAAAATGTATGTTTATAGAAAAAAAATACCAACTAGTTGTAAAAGAGATTTCTTTGTAAAGTAAAAATTAAAGACTAAAAACTTATATTTCTTTTTCCACCAAAAAGTGAATAAAGTATCACTTTTGAACAACTCCTGGCACCACAAAACTATTTGCGTCAATTTTGCATCCAGGCATAAGCATTGCATGAATTCCTATTTGTGTTCCAGCACCAACAATAGCGCCCAATTTTTCTCTTCCTGAGTCCACTCGTTCTTCTTTTATAGAATATTTTACATTCTTTTTATCCAGTCGGAGGTTTGCAGTACAAGAAAAGGCACCAAAATTTACATCCCGATCAATAATAGAATCTCCAATATATGCATGATGCGCTGATACTTTCTGGGCAGTGAAACTTCTTGCAATCTCACTGCAAAATCCTACTTCATTTGCTTCTCCAATATTCGAGGAACGAACGAGCGAGTTATTGCCGATAACGGAATTGCGTCCGATAAAGCATGGGCCGCAAATTACAGCATTATCAAATATTTTCACGCCTTCTTCAATACAAACCCGTTCCCCATGAATGCGTGCGGTGTCAGATATTTGTACAGACGAATGAATTTTATTTTTCTTTGGTAATTGAGAAAGCCAATATTCCTGCATCTCAAGAACATGATGCGGGAATTTAATTGTGTGCCATTCTCCCCCATATTCAACAACATGAAAATCTTGAGTTTTAAATAATTTTTGAAGCGATTGTTCATATGCATCACCAGATTTTTCAAGATTCGCGGCTTTTAATAGACGCGTAATTTCTTTTGCTTGCTTGAAATAGTGCGCCACTATATTGACCAAAGGAGAGGGTTCATTCCCCTCACCAGGTTTTTCTACAATGGATATTATTTTTTTGCCATCTACTTGCAAATATCCCCCGGGAAAATATTTATCAACGGTTTTGGCGAGTAATGCGCCATCAGTGTTTCGTCCCGTTTTCAAAAGTTCGGCATATGCAGACGTATCAATCGCATCATTTCCCCCCAACAGAACGACTTCTTCATCGGAATCACACCTCCTTAGTCCAGATAAAACTCCGCCCGCCATTCCTTCCTCTTGTTTTTCTTGGACAATGATATCAGCGGGGAATTTAAAGTTTTGCAATATATTCGCAATTTTTTCTCTATTCTCTTTGTTAGCAACAACAATAAAATTTTCAAGACCTCCTTGCTGTGCATTTTTTAATAATTTAATCAATAATGGTTCCCCACAGAATTCCAGAAAATTCTTATCAGAAATGGGTTCCATGCGACTACTTTTTCCAGCAGCGAGAAAAATGGTTTTCATTCGGCTTCATTAAGTTCATGTACAAGATACATAATTTCTTCCTCATCAAAACCGTGTGCGAGACATCCATCTCGCAAACTTTCAACCTGTGCATGAGAGCACATGGCACATCCGAGCCCCGCATCAAAAAGAATCTCTCCCGCAGCGGACTTCATCATAAGAATTTCTCCAATAGTTTCGTCGCCGGTTATTTTTTGAGTTGTCATCGCAGGGATTCTAGGACAAAATGGACACGATGAAAAATCAATTTGACCAGCAGTATCAAAACGTACTTCGCGAGATCATGGAGCACGGATTTGAAGAAATGAATGAGAGGACAGGACACGTATGCAAATCTCTTCCCGGGATGACGATGAAGTTTGATTTGGAAAAAGGATTTCCGCTTCTTACGTTGCGTAAAATTCCATTAAAAGTTTTTATTGCCGAACAGGTGTGGTTTCTCATGGGGGGAAAAGATTTGGAATTTTTGCAGAAGTTTACCAAGATTTGGGATGATTTTGCAGAAGAAAATAATTGTGTGGAATCGGCATATGGATTTCGTTGGAGAAAGCATTTTGGGAGGGATCAGGTAGATGGCCTTATCCAGCTTCTGGCGCAAGATTCGAGTTCTCGTCATGGGGTAATTCTCATGTGGGATCCTGCGGATGACGGGTTGGCGAATGGGACAAAGAAGAAAAACGTTCCCTGTCCGTACACGTTCACGGTTCAAATTATTGGCGGGAAACTTCATCTCCATTTAGTAATTCGCTCGAATGACATGATGCTGGGGAACCCGCATGACACAGCCGGATTTGCTTTATTGGCTCATTTTCTAGCTGAAAAAATAGGCGTCGGCGTTGGATTTTTGACTATCTCAATTTCGAATGCACACATTTATGACATTCATTTTGAGCAGGCGAAGGAGATTATTGCACGTGAATGTTTATCAGAAGCAATCCCGTTCACGTGTCCAAAGAATGCGTTTGATCGTGCGGAGATTGGGGATGGTGATTCAGAGGCGTTGGTGCAGGAGTGTTTTGAGCAATTGAAATCAAAATATGAACCGCAGGAATCGCTCGGGCGGATGTCGATTGTTTTATAGCGTTTCATACAAAAAAATCGTCATCGCGCCAGTTATCTGGGTTAAAAAATATGTAATTTTGGATATTTATTAATTCGCGTTCATTGCGAATGATGTGGTCGTGAAATGACCGTTGCCATTGGAAATAATTATTTGATGAAAATTTATTTATTTTTCGGGTGACCGCCGCCTTATATGTGGCAATTATTTTGGATAATTTCATCATATTTCGGTGTTTTGATTTTGTGTTTTTTGTTAGGGAACAAATATATTTGTTCCCTACGGAGGCGTGGTTTTCCTCAATAACAACAATCCCATGCACATGGTTCGGCATAACCACAAATTGATCGATTATCACACCTGGAAAATGATTTGGAATTTGTTGCCAACATTCATATGCATGGCGCCCCCAATTATTTAATCGCATTATTTTGTTTTGAACGGCACCAAACACACAATGACGATCCTTCACGCAAATTGTTATGAAATACAACCCATCACGGGAATAATCCCATTGTTTCATGCGGGTATTTTTACGGTTAACGGATCGGGACATGGGAAATTTTTATTTTGATATTTATAAAAATTTCACAGTGGATCCACAACCCTCAATTTAATGAGAGGTTCATTTTTGTTGGTGATATTTTTAAACCTCAACCCCCAACCACAACCTCGCCGCAACGCCAATCCCAAAAGACAATGCTGCAACGCCAATACTGATGGCCGCCATCTCTCCAAACCGATCCCAGAATTTTTCATTTTTTGCGACAGAAAGATAAAACGTGAATGCGGCGATAACAAAAAGCACAATTCCAATCATTGTCCCCAGTGCGTGGAGATAGTTTTCAAATAAGAAATAAGGAGTGACCAGAAGAACCACTGTTATTAAATAGGCGATTCCCGTGTAAGTAGAGGCAGTAAGAGCATTTTTGTTGCCATCCGCACGATTAGATAAATATTCACTTGCCGCCATGGACAATGTTGCAGCAACCCCCGTAATAACCCCAAGAAGCGCTATGAGGCGCGTGTTTTGAATCGCAAAAGAAAATCCCGCGAGAGCTCCTGTGAGTTCTACGAGTGCATCGTTTAACCCCAAAACAATAGAGCCGACATATTCCAATTTTTTTTCATCAAGAATGCCGATAAGGGTTTGTTCATGTTCTTCCTCGTCAGCAATAATAATGTCGACACCAGGAACGGTGTCGCTTACCCCGGCGTAGATTTTTTGAGCACTTCCTTCGCCTCCCTCCATCAATCGTAAGCCAAACGTAATCCCTAAAAAGCGCGAAACAAAGCTCCACCAATAAGCGCGAAAAGAATCTCCTTCGACTGTTTCTCCGCCAACAGCATTTCTCCAAAATTCAGCATGGCGCAATTCGTCCGCAGCAATTTGTTTTAATATTTCACAATTTTTTTTACTCTTGCATTGTTTGGCAAGTCTTTTGTAGACAATCGCCTCGGTGCGTTCACTTCGTTGGAATTTTAAAAGTTTGGCTCTGAGTTCGGGGGAGAGTTGTTCCATTGCCCAAATAATGAGCAAGTTTTCAAGGAAAATCAATACAGTGAGCTAATTTAATTGAGCTTGTTGATTTATTTTTTCGTGAAGATTCGCTCGAAGATATTCAACGGGGCCGAGAGGACTTTTTTCTTGGAACGTTTTGTCTCCTTCTTCCATCATTTTCCTGAGAGAAACAACAACAGGAATTTCCTGTTTCTAAAAGGAATCGGGAATCAACCGAATAGCATTAGGAGAAAAGGCATTTTTTATCACCAGGGCAATATCTTCCGCAAATTGATGAGGGTCATCGAGTTCGGATGCGAGGGCATCTTTCTGTACGAGGCGAATAATTTCAGAAGACTTCATTTTTGGTAGAGGGAAAGTCGATTGATTTTACTGTATTTTTCTGCAAAATACAAGCACATGAAAGTCTCTCTTCTGATGGCGCAAACCATTGATGGTCGAATCGCAAAAGATGCGAATCATTTTCCAGATTGGACCGAGAGTGCGGATAAGAAGTTTTTTCGTTCACGAACGAAAGAATCAGGCGTGATGATTTTTGGTCGCACGACATTTGAAACCCTGCCCGGTGTTTTGCCCGGGAGACTTTCAGTTGTTTTGTCCCGAAGTGCTGGCGAGTGGGAGGAACGCGAGGAAAATTTAGTTTTCACCTCTCTGTCTCCAAAAGAAATTTTACAAAAGCTAAAATCTCTCGGATTTCAAAATCCGATTGTTGCTGGTGGGACAACGGTAAATTCCCTATTCGCTCGTCAAAACCTGATTGATGAAATAATCGTTACGCTTTCTCCCCTTGTCTTTGGCAAAGGACTAGGGGTTTTTGATGAAACCGTGGAAATGAATCTTGCGCTTGAAAAATTTGAGAAAATTGGAGAAACTACGCTCGCACTTTGGTACACCGTAAAAAAATGATTCTTACGAGAAACGAAATCGGACAGCTTATTCGGGACGAAAAACTAATTTTCGAGCCAGCGCTTGATAAATATCAAGACCAGCCGCATGCTGTAGATATGCGACTGGGGACGACGTTTTATCTCCCTAAAATATGGAAGATTTCAGATCGTGGTCGCGAGGTTTTGACCGTTGATGTAACGGAATGTGTAGCAGATAATTTTGAAAAAATAGAACTCGAACCTGGACAATTTTTTGAACTTGCGCCAGGAGAGTCCGTTATCGCGAGTACGTACGAAAAAGTTTCTTTGCGCGCAGATGACTTGATGGGCATTTTGTATCCACGAAGTTCTGTGAATCGTCGAGGTCTTTCGGTTGATTTGACAGGAATTGTTGATGCGCACTATTCGGGACATTTGATGATTCCTATTTTAAACAAAACAACTTCTCAAATAATTCGTATTTATCCGGGAGAAAGAATCTGCCAAATCGTGTTTCAGAAACTCGCAAGTGACTTGCAAAAAGAAGATGCAATGCGTCATGGAGCACAATACGCGAAATATGAAGGAGCAAGGGCAAATGGTCTGGAGGGAAAATGTGATGCCGATGAAGAACTAGCACTTATTCGAACGGGGCGTCTTGCGGAGTTAAAAAAAAAGAATAATGAATACTGAGCGATTGCCTTATGTCCCATTGGGATGGGAAATTTTTTATGTGCCGGAGGAGAATGAATTTATGCAAGAGGCAAAAAATGCTGCGTACGTTTTTTCTACGGATGAAGGGCATCCGACAGGATCAGTGGTAGTTCGAGATGAATCCGTTTTGGGTCGAGGGGGAAACAAGTCTCTTTTTCATAAACACATTGGCTGTGTACGAAAAGGACTGAGAAGGGTATTTCCCGTGGCGTCAGGAAAAATGTATTGGACGTGTTATGGATGTTCCCCCAAATTTCACGCAGAACAATCGGCAATCCGAGACGCAAAAAGAAATGGACACGACTTAACGGGCGCAGATTTGTATCTGTGGGGACACTGGTGGTGTTGTGAGAGTTGTTGGGAAAAAATGATTGATGTGGGAATTGGGCGAGTTTTTTTGCTAGAAGGAGCCGGGAAGAAATTTCAATGATTTTTTTATTCTGTGGGGAACGGAATAGTTGAAGGGGACTTATTGTCTGTGGAATCGGAGAGGATCTTTTCGGTAGGTGCTGTGGATCTTTCTTGAGAAGAACGAATCGTTTTTTGTTGAGGAGTTTTTTCCATAATTG
>JAGYLK010000118.1 GCA_018401175.1 Candidatus Altimarinota bacterium | reverse complement strand
TGATTCGGAAAATCAGAACGTCCTGTTGCGATAATTGCAGCACCACCCTTTTTTGCTTCCTCCGGCAGAATCTCGGGATCAGGATTGGCGAGCGCAAAAATAATGGGATTTGGTGCCATTGTTTTTACGAGTTCAGCAGAAAGAAGTCCTCCTTTGGAAACACCGATAAATACATCTGCTCCTTTAATCCCTTCGGCAAGAGAGCCGCAATTGAGGGAACAAAAATCCCGTTTTTGATGAGTTAAATCTTCTCGTGCACAACAGACCAATCCTTTGGAATCAACGAGATCTACCTTTTGAATCCCCGCTGCTCGAAGCAATGTGTCAATCGCAATCCCTGCGGCGCCTGCGCCCGAAATAACGATGCGAACCGTTTCTATTTTTTTGCCAACAACTTGCAAAGCATTATTTAATGCCGCTAATACAACAATTGCTGTTCCGTGTTGATCGTCGTGGAAAACAGGAATGTCGAGGCGCTCATTTAATCGTTTTTCAATCTCAAAACAACGCGGAGCGGAGATGTCTTCTAAATTAATTCCTCCAAAACTTGGTGCAAGTTTGCACACAATATCAATGATTTCGTCCGTATTTTGTGTGTCGAGAACGAGAGGAACGGCATCAACTCCCCCAAAGTGTTTGAATAACATAGCTTTCCCTTCCATTACCGGCAACGCCGCCTCTGGTCCAATGTTTCCCAATCCCAAAACAGCAGATCCATCCGAAACAACGGCAATTGTATTTTTTCTCAGAGTAAGGGTTCGACTGAGTTCTTTGTTCTGTGCAATTTTTCTGCAGGGCTCAGCTATTCCGGGAGAATAAAAAGTAGAAAGATCCTTTTGAGAAGCAATTTGTACTTTTAATCCAGTGGAAATAAGACCGCCCCATTTCTCTCGTGCCGCAACCGAATCTTCTCCAAAATTCATTTTTCTGCTGTCAAAAATTCCTGTGTTAGGATTTTTCCTCGTTCTACGCCGGGTTGATTAAATGCGTTTATGCCGCGCATTTCTCCGAGAAAAGCAACGGTCATTTCCCAAAGCACAATGAGTTGTCCGAGCGTGTCGGCATTTCTACTGGAAATATCAATAATGCAACTTGGACGCCCCAATTCTGTCAACGATTGTGCGGTGGCCCGGAGCTCTGCGTTCATTATTTTGCCAAGCGGAGATCGATCCAGCGATGTATCGCGGACAAAAATGCTTAAGAAATTGTCCCCTCCTTCAATGAGAAGTTGTAAGAGAGAGTGTTGATCAGATGGGCCAATGGCTGGAATAGGAGTTATCCCCCGCTCCTCTTTGCCCAATGATTCGGCGATGAGTTGTCTCCACCACATTCCAAATTCTTTTAGCGCTGAACAATAAGCCCAGTGTACCAAATTTTCTCTTCCAAAAGACTCAATAACACTTGCTAACTGCCACGCGAAGTTTTTTGCAACCTCATTGCATGACACATGTTCACGCATTTTTTGTGCCCCTTTTATGATTTTTTCTATCGGAATTCCGGAGAGAGCAGCGGGCAGAAGACCGACAACAGTAAGGACAGAAAATCGTCCTCCAATGTTTTCTGGCATTTCAAAAACAGGACAACCAATGGCGTTTCCCCATTCAGTGAGAGGGCTTCCTTTTTCAGAAATAACTCCCCAATTTGCAGAAGGAATTCCGGGGACGAGAACATTTTTGAGCGTCATCGTTTCGAGAGTTGTTCCTGATTTTGACACGACAATCCAGAGTGTTTTTGCGATGGGAACACTTTTCAAAACCTTTTCTACGGCATGTGGATCGAGGGTGTCGAGGACAATGAGTTTTTCATTATCAAAATATTCAGCAATCATTCTCGCTCCAAGAGCGCTTCCTCCAACTCCCAAAACAACGATCTTTTCATATTTTTCGTGGTTTTTTTCTGCAAAAGAAAGAATCTCGGTGCAGGAAGTATCGAGCACCTGAAGAAAGTTTTGTTTTTTGGCAGAAAATCCTTCTAACATCTGTGCCAATTCCTCCTGTGTCCCGAATAATTCTTCAAGGGGAACGCCCATATTTGAAAAGTCGAATTTCATCGGAGAGAGTGTAGCGCAGTTTTGAAAATTTAGAAACTTGTCTTTTGGGAAGACATCCTCTTCATTAAGATGTTTTGCCAATGATTAAGATGAAGAATTGATGAATTAGAGGGATTGAAAAAAGAGTTCTTTGGCATCACTATCGGCGACGATGCTTGCACGACTCAAAACGCTTACATTGCTCGGATTAGATGCGGAAGAGGTTTCCATTGAGGTGGATCTGCATAGAAGTGGCATGGGGAGATTTTCTATTGTGGGACTGGGAGATGCCGCGGTGCAAGAAGCGCGTGAACGAGTTAAGTCGGCGATAAAGAATTCGAATTTTAGATTTCCAGGGATGCACATTTCAGTAAATTTGGCCCCAGCAGATCTCAAGAAATATGGTCCACGATTTGATGTTCCGATTGCCCTGGGGATTCTTCATGCTTCGGGTCAGATTCGTTTGCCGAAGAATATTATCGACATGGTTTTTCTCGGAGAATTAGGATTTGGTGGAGAATTGAGACCGATCCCTGGGATATTACCGACAGCATCTGGTGCAGCAGAGAGGGGCTTCAAGGACTTTTTTTGTCCAATAGAAAATGCGTCGGAGGCGGCATTAATTGATGAAATTTCTGTACGCGGAGCGCATACCTTACGGGAAGTATGCGATCATGTATTACAAATTCATAAAATTCCTGAAACGCCTTCTCCGGGATTAGATGCCAGTCAACTTTCTCCGAGAAATGATTATGATTTTTCTCATATTCGAGGGAACGAACACGCCAAACGCGCGCTGGAAATTGCCGCGGCGGGAGGACACAACCTCCTGATGTCTGGTCCTCCGGGATCCGGGAAAACTATGTTGGCGCAAGCATTTTCTACTATTTTGCCCCGATTGACCGTTCCCGAAGCCCTAGAAATAACAAAGATTCATTCTATTGCGGGACTCGTTGATGCCAAGCAGCCGATTGCTCTTCAGCGGCCCTTTCGCTCAGTTCATCATACGGCCTCAGGTGTTGCGATAGTGGGAGGAGGAAATCCGCCGCGCCCGGGAGAAATTTCGCTCTCTCATCGCGGAGTTTTATTTCTCGACGAACTTCCAGAATTTGATCAAAAAACACTCGAAACATTACGTCAGCCCCTAGAAGATGGTGTTGTTACGGTTTCGCGTAGCTCGGGGACGTGTCTCTTTCCGGCAAAAATAATTCTTATTGCGGCGATGAATCCGTGTCCGTGTGGATTTTTTGGTGACAGCGAAAAAGAATGTACCTGTCCGCCACATAGTATTTTGCGATATCGATCAAAATTGTCTGGTCCGTTTTTGGATCGTGTTGATCTTCATATTCAGGTTCCACGAATTCCGTTCGAAAAACTCACCTCTCTCTCACGGGGAGAAGATTCTTTGACCGTTCGCGCACGAGTACAGCGGGCGAGGGACATTCAGGAGCAGCGTTTTGAAAAACAATATTTAAAGACAAATGCGGAAATGTCTTCTCCTTTGGTAAAGAAATATTGTGTTGTGGACGAGCAGACACAACAATTATTGCGTTCGGCAGCAACGCAGATGAATCTCTCGGGGAGAGGGTATTATCGGATTTTGAAACTCGCGCGTACTATTGCTGATTTAGCGAGTGAGGAAAACATTTCTCTCAATCATGTGGCGGAGGCGATTCAGTATCGGGAGAGAAAGGAATAGTACTATTTTCCTTTTCCCGCCAAATACGCTTCGGCGTCCAATGCTGCTTTGCAG
>JAGYLK010000117.1 GCA_018401175.1 Candidatus Altimarinota bacterium | reverse complement strand
ATATTCACCATAAAATATTTTCTGCATTTTAATTACATCTTTAGTTTTCTTTTGTATTCTACGATAAAATTACTTTCTGTGAAGACAAACTATTTAAGTCTAATTTTTTCAAAAGTTTTACTTGATTATAAATCTCTAAAATATCTTCGTAATATTCAGTTCTAAACCTATCCAGTAGCGTGTACCACACGATAAATAATAAAAATGCCCCTTCATGGGGTATTTTTAGTATTTAAACTCGTAGAGTTTTGGGGATTTGAATCCCGCGGGTTCGACCCGAACTCAGCGAGGGCGCGAAGAATAAAAAACATTCCAAGAAGCTATCCCTCCACGTGTACCATGAAAATCGTCCTGACCCCTTGTGGGTTTGGACGATTTTTAATTTGTGTGATGGGATGAGAACCCAAAAGGGGTTCGACTGGAGTAGAGATGAACGACGACCAGAGGGAGGAAGTGAATCCTACGAAAGCTCGAGTAGACCCGAAAAGCCGTGCGTAAAGAGAGAATCCCTCCACGTGTACCACAAGATAAATAATAAAAACCCTTTTTGTGTTTTTAATGTTGAAAATCACAGAATTTAACCTTCAAACAACATATAATTCTACTGTTTTTCTTAAAGGAATATTTTTAAACTTCATTCTCAGAAAACTCCCGCACTACACTTGCTTAAAATACGATTTTGAGATATAATGTCAGGATTTTATTGAAATAAATGAAAAAACTTCTCTGGTTTCTGGCAGGACTCGCCGCAATGGAAATAACGCTCCAAAGCATAAAAAAACGAAATACACCGAAAGGATATGGCGAACTTATCCGCTCATCCAATAATGCTACTCTCCGTCCTCAAAACGTAACATTTGTGTCTAGACCAATCACAAAAGGATATACAAAATATTCATGGAAACGATTCTTCAAAGAACAACCCGTTGCCCTCGGGCTTCTCGGAACAGCCCTCTTGATAGTTGTATTTCAAAGTGGAATGCAAAGATTTTCAGACTATTTCCAAACAAGCACTATTGAATGGGAACAACAAGCGGCTCCATTTGATGGGTCTGTTTATCCCATAGAAAAAGTTCCAAACTGGGTCGCTCTTTCTGATAGAGAACGTACCTTAACCTTTCAGGAATTACCCGATTCAAAAAAAATTCCACTTCCTGCATACAACCTTTCTGCTATGCGTATTGGAATGACATGGAGAAGTGATAATGAATTAGAACGAAATACCTATATAACCTATCCGGTTCCAAATCTTGGAAATTATCAACTGGATGCTACCGAAAACTCAGGATCACATACCGGACTCGATATAAAAACTCTCATCGGAACACCAGTACAAAGCATTTCAAATGGAGTAGTTATAAAATCAGAAAATCAACCAACCGGATTTGGACAATTTATCCTTATCCTTCACACAAATGTTCCTGATCCAGAGAATCCCGGGGAAACAACAAACCTCTACTCCGTATATGCACATCTCTCAAAAAGAATCGTCCACGCCGGAGATACTGTCAAAAAAGGAGAGATAATTGGAGAAACGGGAATGTCTGGAATGGCAACTGCACCACATCTTCATTTTCAAATTGATAGAGAAGATGCACCATTCCACCCATACTGGCCATTTACATGGAAAGATTTACAAGGAACAAACATTAGTTCGTACTTTGAAGCAGTAAAACAAGGAGTTAATTCCGATAGAGCCAAAGCATTCACCGTTCATCCAATGAACTTAGTGACTTCAACTCTCGACTATAATTTAGATAATACAAATCTCATTGTATCTGCTGACCCCACATTTATACCAAAACCCTTAGAAACACATTCCTCTGCGCCAATCGAAACGGTTGTTAAAACAACCACTAAACCTTCCTTGACTATTGATGACACAAAAGCCGTTATTGCGAGTGCAAATCCAAGTTATGTTGAACGAGTAACTTCTACGGGACGTCGGACACGTCTTCTCGACGGAGAAAACATAAAAGTAGAAACTGATCGTACATTCCGACCAGGAACTCCCAAGATTTTTGACATTATTATCGCTGATGATACACTCGTTGCCAGTGCTGGAATTGAAATTGGAACAACTCTCAAGGATTTTGCAAACGTTCAACCAAGTGTGCTCACTAAAAAAGATTTTGTTGATGGAGTAGCACAAGTAGAAGTAACAACCGATTCCGATAGTACTTTCAAGCTTATTGCCTCTGGTACTTTTGGAGAAGTACGTTCCAAAAGCCTTCGAGCACAGATCTTTGCTGATGTTTCAGCTTCCCACAAATATCAAGAAGCCATCGCTTTTGTACAACAAAAAAGCATAATGACCGGATATGGAGATGGATCATTTCTCCCTGATGGACAATTAAATCGTGCTGAAGCCGTAAAGATTCTTATTGCTGCCAATGAATTAAAAATTCTGCCTGCGGGAACAAATTTTCCAGACGTTGATGCAAGTGCATGGTATGCACGATATGTTGCTACTGCATTAGCTCGAGGACTGGTAAAAGGATATGGAAATGGAGAATTCAAACCGGGAAACACTATCTCTCGTGCGGAATTTTTGAAAATCGCCCTCGAGGCAGCAAACATTACTATTCCGCAAGTCATAAACAAACCCTATCCTGACGTAAATACCGAAGAATGGTTTGCCCCATATTTTGGTATCGCAGCAGAATATGATCTTCTTCCTGCCGTTCGCGGAGGAAACATTGTTCCTCACCAAGCAATTACTCGTGCCGAAGCAGCAAATGTCATTTGGAATGT
>JAGYLK010000116.1 GCA_018401175.1 Candidatus Altimarinota bacterium | reverse complement strand
ATTTCATTGAAGGCGGGAATTCAAATTCCCGCCTTCAATGAAATTCGAAATAATTTTATTCGCATTCTGTGAAAAATTCTTCTTCAATGCTTGCATGAATTCCGAAACCATATGTTTCCCGCTACATCGAACCAAAAGGTGAACATGATCATACAAAACACAAAATGCAAACACCTCTATTTGTTTTAATTTTTTCACCAATTTCAACTCTTCCAAAAATAATTCACACAATAACTCCTCCGAAAAATAAGGAACATTAATTTTCGTTTTGGTTGTAAGGAAATAAATATGACGAGAATTATAAAAACGTTTTTGTGAATTTTTGCGCATGAGAATATGCATATCATGTGCCCATGAATTTTACGTGAAATACATACATAATTATTTCTTGATGACAAAAATGGAGGCGGGAATTCGAATTCCCGCCTTCACATAATTTCACAATTAAAAACATTCACTCCATCGCACCGACCAACTCCCGTAATTTTGCCAATGGATCTTTCGCCTTCACAATCGCTGTTGCCACAAGAAATCCGCGAGCTCCTAACTCCAGTGAAATCTTCACATCCTCAATCGAATTTACTCCTGCACCAACAAGCAATGGAATTCCACGGGCTAACTGAACCGCTTTTTTAATAGATTCTGGATGTGCTGTTGCCACTGAAGCAGACGTCGAACCAATTAATTCTGGCGGCTCAAAGGCTATGAAATCCGGATCCAAATCCGCTAACTGTTCTACTTCTTCTGGAGATTCGGCACACACAATACGGATTAAACCTGATTTTTGAGCAAATCCAGCTGTTTCCGCTAAAATCTGACGTTCTACCCGATCTTCTGAATGGTTAATCAAAGATCCAATCCCCCCCGATCTCTTAATTCCTTGCGGCAAAATTGAACCGGTATTTTTTCCAAAATCAATGGGGTCCATACTCTGGCTCAAAACCGGAATAGAAACCGCTTGAGAAACTCTATAAATATCCAACGGACTCACTGCAACGGCAATTGATTTCCCCGTTTCCTCCGCAACTCGCTGATGAATAAGTGCGAGATCAACTGCATTCTGTCCAACAGATTGCTCGTAATTTTTGAAATTCGTAATCCAAACGGGCTGTTTCATAAGAAAGAGATACATAAAATTACTTTCATTTTCGGCAAAAATATTGCTCCCGTCAAAAAGAAACCATAGAATTTGAGTAAACTTATACACAAAAATATGTTCGAACTTCTTTCTTCTGCAGAAATAGACGCATTGCGAAAATTTTGTCGTGCCACAGATTATCTCTCCGCCGCACAAATCTATCTCCAAGATAATATTTTATTAGAACGCCCTCTTACCGCAGCAGATATCAAACAACGACTTCTCGGTCACTGGGGAACTTGTCCGGGAATCAACTTTCTTTACGCGCATGTTTATCGATCTATAAAAGTCCATAATGCAGACATAATGGTCGTTGTTGGTCCAGGACACGGATTTCCGGCGATACAAGCAAACTTATTTATGGAAAAATCTCTCACACGATTTTATCCAAAACAAATCCCGTATTCCAAAACAGGGATTCGCGAGATCTGTAGCAAGTTTTCAGCACCATACGGCTATCCCAGTCATGCAAATCCTGCTGCCCCTGGCGCAATACTCGAGGGAGGAGAACTCGGATATTCCCTCTCTGTTTCCTATGGAGCGATTTTGGACAACCCCGATTTGATTCTCGCGTGTCTCATCGGAGATGGTGAAGCAGAAACAGGACCCCTTGCCGCTGCATGGCACATTAATAAATTGATAAATCCGACAGAAAACGGAGCCGTTCTTCCCGTATTGCACATAAACGGATACAAAATTTCTGGACCAACATTCTTCGGACGTATGAGTGATGTAGAAATCTGCGATTATTTCCGCGGACTCGGATATGACCCTATCATCGTTGATAGTGATAAAAAAGAAGATATTCATCAACAAATGGCTCTGGCAATGGACAAAGCAATGCATCAGATTCGAGAAATTCAAAATCTTGCACGAGCTGGGGAGGACATAGAATGTCCGCGTTGGCCAATGATTGCTATGAGAACACCCAAAGGTTGGAGCGGAACAAAATATGATGGAGATCAAAAACTAGAGGGAAATTGCCTTTCTCACCAAGTTATTCATGCCGAGGCAAAGACAAATGCCGCTGCTCGAAAAAGTGTCGAGAAATGGCTCAAATCATACCATTTTGATGAACTTGTAGAAAAGAAACGTCCGTTTCAATTCTGCAAAGAAATTCGATCACTTCTTCCCACAAAAGCAAAAGCGCCAGGAAGTAATCCTATTGCTCTCGGCGGAACACAGATCAAAACGCTTGATCTTCCGCATTTAGAAAAATTATCCATTGGAGGACGTGATCGCGGAAAGAAAAAATACAGCTCGATGAAAGTGGGCGGAAAACTCCTCGCCGAAGTAGTGAAACGAAATCCTGAAAATTTCCGGATATTTAGTCCGGACGAAACCTATTCGAATAAAATTGACGCCGTATTTGAATATACAACTCGCGCCTGGCAATGGCCGATAGAAAAATGGGATAAAGATATTTCTCGTGGTGGACGCGTCTTGGAAATGTTGTCTGAACATTCTCTCTTCGGACTACAACACGGATATAATGTAACCGGCCGTCATGGAATCTTTGTTTCTTACGAAGCCTTTGTCCAGGTGGTGGCATCCATGGCAGATCAATATGTAAAATTTTTGAAAGCGAGCCAGGAAGTTTCCTGGAGAAAGCCATTACCCGGAATGAACATCATCCTCACCTCTTTGTTGGAACGACAGGATCACAATGGATTTTCACATCAAAATCCGTCTTTTATTTCCTCAATGCTAGAAAAAGATGGTGAACTCATTCGCGCATATTTCCCACCAGATGCAAATTCAATGTTGGTGACACTGGAAGAAACACTCCATTCTCGAGAGAGATTGAATATGATTGTCGCCGGGAAAAAGGAGAATCACAAATGGCTTTCTCTCTCCGAAGCACGAAAACAAATGGCTGGCGGAATTATGACGTGGGAGTTCGCAAGCGATCGAAACCCTGACGTTGTTTTCGTCGCAAGTGGAGATTATGTAACCAAAGAATCAATGGCCGCCATTTCTATTTTGAAAGAAATGATACCCCATACAAAAGTGCGATTCGTAAATGTTTCTGAACTCAGCGTTCTCGGCGTTGGCGACCCAACAATCGCCAGTGATGACGATCTTCTTGATACATTTTTTACCAAAGACAAAGGAGTAATATACAACTTCCACGGATATCCACATACTATCAAAAAGTTACTCTTCGATTATCGCGGTTCACGTCGATTTAGTGTCCATGGATATCAAGAAGAAGGCTCTACAACCTCTCCCTTTGATATGCATGTGCGAAATGAAACTTCCCGATATCACATTGTCTTAGACGCTGTGAGGATACTACACGAACAGGGAAATATCGAAGCGCATGTCAGACAAAAGGCAGAAAAAGATATTATGAAAAAACTCGAAGATCATCGAAAATACATTATCAAAAATGGAGATGATCCGGAGGAGATTATCGGGTGGAATTGGAAATA
>JAGYLK010000115.1 GCA_018401175.1 Candidatus Altimarinota bacterium | reverse complement strand
GTGCGGATTAAATTTGAAAAGAAATTTTATCCGCATGAGCAAAAAAATGCTTGGGATACGGCAGGAAAAGTGAGTGATTCAGTGAAAAATGTTTTGGGAATGTAATACTTTATTTTACCTTCCGAAAATTCTCCGTCAGCGTAACCCATTCCTCCACATCCAACGTCTCCGCACGACGATCTCCATCGATTCCTTTTAATAACTTGGTCGGATCTTCTCCAAAGAATTTCACGAGAGCATTTTTCAACTTCTTCCGTCGCTCACAAAACCCAGCACTTACCATGGTAAAAAAATCATTCTCCATTTCCAGCGCTATCAGTGGCGTATCTCGCATGGTGAGTTTCAAAATCGCAGAATCGACGTTTGGTGCAGGTTCGAAGCAGGTGCGTTTGACCTCGAAACAATTTTTGGCTTCGGCGTAAATTTCTACGGAAAGAGAAAGAATCGATCGGGATTCGATAATTTTTTCCTTTTCACAGCGGGTGCGGGCGATTTTTTGAGCTACTTCTTTTTGCACCATTAATACACACGATGTCGGTTTATTCATGGTTTCCGATAAGAGTTTTCTCACTATCGGAGAAGTGATGTGGTAGGGGATATTGGCGATCACTTGCCACGGTTCGGTTTTGAAAATTTCGTCGAGATTTATGTCGAGAATAGATCCGTTGATTAAGGTGAAATTGGGATAATTCCCATATTTATTTTCCAAAAATCGTACGGCGCGTTCGTCAAATTCTACGGCTGTCACTTTTGCATTGGAATCAAGCAAAGCTTCGGTGAGAAATCCGAGTCCAGGTCCGATTTCAAGAACATTTTTTCCGTGTATATCGCCCGCTTCCATCATGATTCTGTCTCGCACTTCTGTTGATTGGAGGAAATTTTGCCCCAGATCTTTTTTTGCAAACTTTCGCTCTGCGAGCGCCTTTTTATTCGTTGAATGTGGTTTCTTGTGTTTCATGTTTTTTTTAGGATGTTGGGGCAAAAGATTTTTTGCCCTTACGGTATGTTAGTTTTACCGTCTTTGTGCTACTGGTGTGTCCTGTCGTTATTTCCACTCCGCAATTAAATTCTTTCTGTATAAATTTTGTGATCATTGAGTTGGCCTTTCCTCGTTCTGGTGCTGCTGCGATGCGGAGTTTTGCAATTGGAGTTTCTCCGTCAAGAAGGGAGTGCCATTCTGTTTTGGCTGCGCCGGGCGTGCATTTTATTTGAAGTATCGTTTCTCCGTTTTTCTGTAACGTTTTGTGTACTGAGTCCAGATATTCCGTGATACTCCTTCGCTTTTGTTCTTCTGAAGGACTTTTTAGCTTCGTGGCATCACACGAATTTTGATTTATTGAGTGTGAGTTCATTTTCGCCAAAAATTTTGAAACCAGGCGAGAATCAATGCTGCCAAAATCATTCCCACGCATAACGCTTGCCCGGTGGTGATTGGTCCGACCCAGCTACTGGGTTCGCGATAAAATTCAATAATGAAGCGCAAAACTCCATATCCAGCAAAAAATACGGCGGTTTGAATTCCTAATTTTTTCCATCCTTCTTTTGTTCCAACAAGCGCGAGGATTCCTACCAGGACCAAGTTTTTGGCAGATTCATAGAGCTGGCTGGGGTGGCGGAGAACGTTGTCTACATGAGGAAAAATAACCCCCCAATCGGTTCCCGTCGGACGTCCCCAGAGTTCGCCGTTCATCCAGTTTGCCAGGCGACCGAAGATTAACACTACCGCCAAGGGAAGGGTGAGTGCGTCGGTGAGCAGAAGCGGGGAGACTTTGTGTTTTCGACTCCAATAAATAATCCAGAGAATCGCTGCGATGACACCGCCGTGTATCGACATCCCGCCGTTCCATACTTTCAAAATCTCAAGCGGATTTGAAAAAATCTGATCGCTCTGATAAAAAATAAATTCTCCGATTCTTCCTCCCAAAACGCCCGTTATAAAAACTCCGAGAATGAAATTGTCCCAGTCCTTTTTTTGAATGTT
The DNA here is from genome assembly GCA_018401175.1 of Candidatus Altimarinota bacterium. GTDB lineage: Bacteria > Patescibacteriota > Gracilibacteria > UBA4473 > UBA4473 > M50B91. The sequence continues at coordinate 2,056 of JAGYLK010000115.1, read as the reverse complement.
TCCTCGTTCTTTAATCCGTTTCCATCCCGCCCAATCGCAGAAAAAAAATCCTAATGCGTAGACGAGTCCATACCAGCGCACATCTACGTTTAAAATTGAAAATGCAACCGGGTTCATATCCCAAATCATGATTCAAAGGGCTTGAGAGAGGGGAGTCCGAGCAGTTTCTTGGCGACATTACGATTTATATTCCAGCGTTTGGCTTCGTGATTATAGGCGAGCTGGAGTTCGACGAGTTTTTTGTCAATAAACTCCAGATCCTGAGCGCAGCGAGAAAGGCGCGGATTATTTTCGAGTTGTCCTTTTTCTTCCAACTCTTGAAAAAACTGAAACAGTTCGTGTGATATTTTTTGTTCTCGTTGTAATCGTTCTTGTGGATCTTTTCTCAGAGAAACAGAACGACATTCGTTTCTGAGCGACAAAAGTTGTTCAACTTTTTTGTTCGATAATTCTCCTCCACGTCTTGCAAATGTTATAATGAGCGGAATCATCATGAGTCGTTTTGACAAGAAAAAAAGCGTGAATGTCCATAATTTTTTAATTTGAAAAAACTTCTTTCGTTCTGCGTCATACCAAAATTTAATCAAGAGAATAATAATTCCGAGGAGCAAAAACCAGAGGATATGTTCGTTCACAAATGTTCCGATATTTTGTACTCCCACAATCATCCATTCAGGAAAAAGTTTTTCCCACCAAGTTGGAGGAGCAATGCCGTCGGGGAGAGGTAAAACAATATTATTCATCGATTGTTTGGCAGAATTTCATCGAAGTAGCCAGACTTTGTCGTGGAAAGGGAGAAGCGCTTTCTTCCAAAAAAGAATCTCGTAATTCCTCAAGAGAAACGTGTTCGCGTCGTTTGAGTTCGAATCCAAAATTTCTTTCGCTCATTTTCACTGAACAGTGTACCATCATTGTAGGGCAGTGCAAGGAAGCAGGTTTCAAACTTCAATCTTCAAACTACAAATTACAAACTTCAATTTTCAAATAATTTTTTTCGCAGATGAATGGAAAGAGTACAACACTAGATGGTGCCAATGTGAATGCGCGACTTGACGCGGGGCTTTGTGAATTTGCACAGAAAAATGCGGATTCTCATGGACGAAAACATACGGAGCTGGCTGATCCCGAGCGAAGTCCTTTTCAGCGCGATCGTGATCGAATTTTGCATGCGAACTCGTTCCGTCGGTTGGCGGGGAAAATGCAAGTGGTGTCCCCCAAACAGGGAGATCATTTCCGCAATCGTTTGACGCATACGTTGGAAGTTTCTCAAATTGCGCGCGATCTTTCTCGACAACTTCAGTTGAACGAAGATTTATCGGAAGCTATTGCTTTGGCTCATGATTTGGGTCATCCGCCATTTGGGCATGCTGGCGAAACAGCATTGGACAAAGAACTTCGTCGATTTGGTCGACGATTTGAACACAATGAGCAGTCTTTGAGGATTGTAGATGTTTTTGAGCGACGATATCCCGACTTTCCCGGTCTCAATTTGACGCGAGAAGTTCGGGAAGGAATGGATAAACATCAAACGTTTTTTGATCGTACGAATCAGGAATTTAAAGCTGGTTCATTAGAATCACAATTAGTGAATGTTGCGGATGAAATTGCGTATCTCGTTGCAGATTTGGAAGATGGAGTTCGAGGAAACTTTTTCAAACTTTCTGCGTTGCAAAATGTTCCGTTGGTGGCTCGAGTTTTGTCAGAACGAGGTGAAGATCGTTCATCAGTGGTACGAGGAGTGTTGCGGCAGTTAATTGCTGATTTAGTCGAGAATTCTCGTTCTCTTTTGTCTACAGGAAAAATAGGGTTCACTGATGTGCAACGAGGAGAATTTCTCCAGTTGAAAAATTTTCTTTTCAATCACTATTATTCCGCTCCGAGCGTTCGTGCGCAGACACTTCACGGAGAGCAGGTTATTGCTCACTTATTTACGTCTCTAGAGGAGCATCCAGAATTACTGCCGGAATATTTACAGATGGGAGAAACTCCATTGGAAATTCGGATTGCAGATTTTATTGCGGGGATGACGGATCGGTTTGCGGAGGAGTTTTTGGGG
>JAGYLK010000114.1 GCA_018401175.1 Candidatus Altimarinota bacterium | reverse complement strand
CCCATATTGCCGCAACCGAGAAATCCTATTTTCATGAAGAGAAATTACAGTGAGCTTTTGCGAAATGATACATTTCCTTTATCCCGCTCCGCGGGATTGTTCTCAAAATATCTCCCTTTTTTCTATTATTCATTGTTCAAAATTTTTACTCAATAATTCTAATAATCGATAATCCCACCACGTACCATAACGCTTGAAATGGTCTCTCCGAATACCCACCTCCTGAAATCCTATTTTTTCAAGAACTCGTGCCGAAGCAGCATTATCCAAGACGTGTCCCGCTTTAATCTTATGAAGTTCCAAATTATTCATTCCAAAAAAAACGATTGCTCTTGCCATTTCAGTAGCTATTCCCTTCCCTTGCCATTGTGGGGCAATCCAATACCCAATTTCCGCCATATCAAATTGCCAGGCTAATTCAGTCCTTCTGATATCATGTAACCCCGCAAGTCCAACAAATTCTTTTTTTTGAGTACGGACGCACCACACGACTTCTTTTTTAGGAAAATTTTTTTTACAATACTCAACAAAATCTTCCGTATCCTTTCGACAAGTAGGCGGATCAAACGTCAAAAATTCACAAATCTCTGGATGAGCAGAAAGTGTCGCATAAATTTCATCAATATCACTCTCCTCAAGAGGTGTTAGCTGAAGCCGCTCTGTCGATATCGAAAAACCTAAAGTCATCACTTGCATTTTACACAATCTTTTTGTCATTGCGAACCCTTGTCCTCCAAAACACAAAGTGAAGCAACCTCTTCCAATCCTTTTCGAAAAAAGAACGAAAAAACACATTTTTTGACAAAACCACTCCAACTCGCCAAAATTCACAACGATGAAATTCCTCCAACGACTCCTCTTTTCACTCATCGGATATTCACTTGTCTTCTGGCAACTCAATCTCCACTTCAACGAACTTGCTGCAAATATAGTAAAAGGATCTTTTTCCATCGAAGGAGCTCCCATGGCATACATAATTCTCGCCGCACTTCTTTCACTTATAAATTCCCTCGTAAAACCGATTCTTATGCTCGTATCGCTTCCTCTGCGATGGATCACGCTCGGTGTTTTTTCATTGGTAATAAATGCAGCTCTTCTCTGGCTTCTTCAGGAAGTTGCAACGCTGGTTCCAGCGGACATCGCGCTCCATGTAGAACACTGGCAAACCTACATTGTTATTGGTGTAATTCTTTCTTTTGTGAACGGATTTCTCCACTGGTTTGAACGGTAGTTGCTCACGCGCAAAACTACAAATAACCAAACTTCAATCTTCAAATGAGACCCGTCTCTGTTTTATTTTCCAACTCCTGACTTAAATTTAAAATCCGTAGTTTGTAGTTTGAAGTTTGTAGTTTGAAG
>JAGYLK010000113.1 GCA_018401175.1 Candidatus Altimarinota bacterium | reverse complement strand
ATTGGTCACGCTATTGAATCTGTTATACAAAAAAGCCCCTATTCTCTTTGTAAAGAATATACGGGGCATGGAATTGGTCGAGAGATGCATGAAGATCCGCATGTATTTAATTATGGAAATCCTCATACTGGCGCTCGATTAAAGTCGGGAATGACGATTTGTATTGAGCCGATTGTTGCTGAGGGAAAACCGGCAGTAAAAATTCTTCCCAATGGATGGAATGTGGTTACGGTTGATGGAAAAGATGGATGTCAGTGGGAGCATTGTGGAGTGGTTACTCCACATGGTTTGGAAATTTTTGCATAGAGAGGGGAATATAAAACTTAGAGGAGGACATTTCCGTTTTTTGTCGTGGCGATGGATTAGGATATGAGTTTTGTAATAGTTGCTTTTTATTCTTAGTTGAGATATAATTTCCTGATTTCAATACCTAAAATATGAAATTCCTTACAAGTGCGGCAACAGATTTCTTCGCTCATAATACTCATTTCTTGTTTAATAAACAGGATGTAATAGATGATTGTGGATGTGATAAGGGAGAAGAGAAAGAGCAAGAAGTTGAAAAAGAGAAAGAGAAAGTAAAAGAGACAGTAATTCAAAAACAAAAATCAGAACTTACGAAACACGCAAAGGATTGTACTCCTACAGGAATTTGGTCTACGAAGGTTCAGAATGAACGTGCGGGGATTATTGAGACAAAGCATGAACAAATTCATCTTGTAGAATATGGAGACACGCTCGGCTCTATTGTAAAAGGAATGGCGGGGAAACTTGATTATAGTCGTCCCGTTTTGTACCGCAGTAATAAACTTACTCCTGCGCGTATTGCGCAATGGAATAAAACAAATACGTGTTTCCCGATTCCAAATGAATTGGGACAAACGGAACAGCCATTTGATTTGCGTGTTGTTAATGCGATTTACCCAGGACAAATTGTGTATATTCAGGAAATTAACGGGGTAAGTTATGTGATTGTAGATGATTCAAAAGAAACGGTTTCTTCAGGAGGAACCAGCTCCTCTATAACAAGACATGAAAGGAGAACAACAATTACTACTGTTGAGAGAGAGCATTCTCAGGAGAGAGAAGAAGAATGTGAAGTTCAGTTACCAGCGATTGTTTCTGATTGTGAAGCGAACGAATGTTTGCATGAATTTACAGAAATTTACAATGGAATTGAAGGGGGTGATCCAAAGGCATTAGAATCATTGAAGGAACGTACCGGAATTGCTGTTGAAAGTGCAACAGAAGCTCGAGAGATGTTTGTAAAACTCTATGGGCAGAAGGAGTGGATCGGTGTGGAAAAAGACGGAGTCTATACTGTGCTAGAGAAACACTATAATCCAAAATCAGGAGTTCCATTATGGAATTCCATAAAGGAGATTTTTGGAAACAAAAGTCTTGCCGACACCTTCCGTGAAGCCGGATATGAGAATGCTGATGAGTTGGCAGAGAAATTCACAGGAGCTGTCGCCGGATATGAAAATATTAATTCAAATGCCGCGAAATTTGCTGCGGTTGCAGAAGATAAACACGATGGGGCAACCGTAGAGGCTTTGATACGTATTGGATCAGGAGCGGTTATTGCGTTGGGAATGGCGGCTGCATTAGGAACACCTTTGACGGCACCGTTGGTTCTCGCAGGAGTTCCACTTATGAAATTCAGAACAGGAATCAAACGATTCGAAAAAACAACGAGCGTAAATAAAATTGCGGCACTTTTTTTGAATCCAGAAGCTACCGTAGATGATTTTGAAGATTGTTGCGGAGAAGTTCAGGACGTTCCTGCTGCTGCACAAGAGAAATCGTATACATACATTGAATTACAGAAAAAAGCGATTGGTGATGCGGAGATTATGTCGTATTTAGCCAAGGATGCTATTGATGCCAATGTCGCTCTTAAGCGAGGACCCTATCAGACGCCGATGGTAGATATTACACCTGAAGAAGAAGCACTCTACAAAGCACAAGCAGAGAGTATTTCTGAAACCAAAGGAAATATTGATAAAGTGCTTGATGAGTTGGCAAAGAATGGATATTACTTCGAAGAAGGCGCAGAG
>JAGYLK010000112.1 GCA_018401175.1 Candidatus Altimarinota bacterium | reverse complement strand
CAGCTTTACAATTGCACAAGAGAGATAAAGAAAGATTTAAAAAACAAAAAGAGGAAATCCAATTTCCATTCGATACGGCTTATACATCAGACGTTGTTGTTCGAGATAATACGAATATTGAGCGAACTAGAATACCAAAAGAATTGAGCGAAACGCTTGATTTTCCAAAAGCGTCCTCTGTAGAAGATCTTATGACTCCTAAAGTTGAGAAAAAAGTGATTTATGGAGATTTTGATGGGAATGGAGTTCCAGATTGGATGGAACAAACAGAAACAAAAGATGCCCCAGAGGGATTTGAAAAAAAGGAAAAAGAAAATATGGTTCCAGAAGTTTCAATTTCAGCAGAAATGTCACCACAGAGAGTGTGGAAAGATGAAATAGAAATCATGAAAACGAAGTATACAACAAAGTATCTTGCAAACAAAGAAGGGGAAAATTTACCTGTTACGATTCCTCCAGCAAAAGCGCTGTCTCGAGAAGAAGCTTCAAAAAAAGGATTAGAATTAATGAGTGGAGATTTTGAATTAAATAAGAATGGATTTATCTCTGTTTTATTTCTGGGAAAAGATGCTTCCGGAATCCGTCCAGATAGTATAATGCAATTTTTGATTGATCCTTACTCGGGAGATATGTCACAGGTAAGTATTTCTCGAGATATTTGTGTAAAAAATTCAAAAGGAAAACTTGTAAAACTTAACTCATTACAAAAAACAGAATTACTGGACGCAATTGAAGACATAACAGGGCAAGACACAAAATATGAAACAGCAGTTGATATAAATAATTTTGAATCAGTTATTCAGCCATTACTTGATAAAAATTTTCCAGAAGGAATAACGGTGGATTTTGGCGATACGGAATATGAAATAGCTGGAAAAAAATATACAGGGGAATTAAAATTAAATGCAAAAGAGTTATTGACTGTATCTCGTGCGAGGAAAGGAGTATTGAAAAATGGTCGTTCTACGGGAGGAAGTGATACCGCGAGAAGATCAAGACAAATGGAAATAATTGCTTCGGCATTAAGTCCTTTAAACAATAATCCTCTTTCCTTCATCAGAATGGCATCAGATGCTTCTGAGTTGATTTCAAGTATAGACGGGGGAAGGGATATAAATGTTAGAAAATTTGCAACAGATCTTTTTACAAATCGTTCAAAGAGAACTACAAAATCCTTTACCACGAAGGTTACTAATGGAAATGTTCGTATACCGTACATGGGAGATAAAACCCACGCTGCAGCATATATTGATATAAATAAGACGCGTACCGATTTACAAGGATTTTTTGGAAAGAATCAGCGAGAGTTCCTTTCTGAAAACACAGTATCTTCTGAAGAAGAAAACAACCTCAATGAATCGAAAATTGATGGAAGTAAAGAACTTTTATTTAAGAAGGGAATGCCAGATTTTGTTTACGATTTTTTGAAAACGAAAGAATCTCCAGGGAAGACCGTTGAAGAAATGTATAACGAGAGAGGATATTTGGCAGAAGGAGTTCCAATTACCGAACAGATTCCATTAAATAAAAAATATTCTGGGGCACTCAAAAAAATTGAAGATCAAGCGATTTTGCCAGTAGGTACATATTCTCTTATTTTGGACGTAGGGAAAGATTTTCAAAAGGGATATTTGGTTCGAAAAGAAAATACTCATTCTTGGAGATTTGAGAAGAGATTTCCTCTATCAAGTGGTAAAAACGGAGTAAGTAATATTCCTGGTACACAATCTACTCCAGAAGGATTGGTTTTTGTAAAAAATATTATTAATGGCAAGCTGGATGAGATAATTGCAGCAAAAATACCACAAGGAAAATTTTCGACTTTAAACGGAAAGGCTACTGTTAATACTACAGCATTGGTTTTAACAACTGGGGAATCTAAAAATAGTACCATAGATTCACGAGGAATTTATTTTCATGAAACAGAGCAAATATCAAAACTTGGAGAACGGGCATCTGGGGGATGTATTCGGACGGGAACATTTATTGCTACTGAAATGGGAGAATACATCAAAAAAAATAGTTTGGCCAAAACTCCTATTTACATAGCAAATACAGAGGCTGGAGAAAAAAACT
>JAGYLK010000111.1 GCA_018401175.1 Candidatus Altimarinota bacterium | reverse complement strand
CTCGTCTTCTGCAATTACTGAACTGCTGGAGGCAGATGAGCGTCGTCGTTCGCTTCAGGTACAGGTTGATGAATTGAAAGCACAGCAAAACGATGCATCGAAAAAAATGCCGCACTTACAGGGAAATGAAAAAAATGAATTATTGCAGGCAATGAAGTTTTTGGCGGAGAAAAAGAAAGGATTGGAACAGGAACAAATTTCAGCTGAAGAAGCGGTTGATGTAATTTTGAAAAAACTTCCCAATCCGCCGCACGATAATGCTCCTGATGGAAAATCTGATGAAGAAAATCAAGTTCTTCGTACCGTCGGTGAAAAGCCACAGTTTGATTTTCCGGTACGCGATCATGCAGAAATTGCAGAATCTTTGGATTTACTGGACACAGAGAAGTCAGCGGAGGTCTCTGGTTCACGGTTCTATTATATGAAAAATGAGTTAGCAATATTGCAGAGAGCGTTAATTTTTTGGGCATTTATGGAAGTTCAGAAGAAAGGATTTACGCCGATGATTCCACCGTTTCTTACCAAAAAACGAGCCATTGAAGGAACGGGATATTTTGCACATGATGAGAATTATCGAGTGAATCCAGGGGAAGACGATCTCTTTCTCATCGGAACGTCGGAAGTGTCGATGGTTTCGTATCACGCAGATGATGTTTTAGACCTTTCACAACCCAAAATGTATGTATCGTATTCTCCGTGTTTCCGTCGTGAAGCGGGTTCATATGGAAAAGATACGAGCGGGATTTTTCGCGTGCATCAGTTTGAAAAAGTAGAAATGGTGATTTTTTGCAAACCAGAAGATACGGAGCGATTGCATGAATTGATTCGTGAAGTTGAGGAGGAATTATTACAAAAATTAGAATTGCCCTATCAGGTAGTGAATGTGTGTTGCGGAGATTTAGGAATTTCCGCATCTAAGAAATACGATCTAGAAGCGTGGTTGCCAGCACAAGGACAATATCGCGAGATGACATCGACGTCTATTTGCACTGATTTTCAGGCGCGTCGTTTGAATATTCGATATCGCGATGAGAACGGGAAGTTGCAGTATGCCCATATTTTGAACGGAACAGCGGTGAGTTCGCGTCCACTTGTTGGAATTTTGGAAAACTTCCAGCAAAAGGATGGTTCGGTGATTGTGCCGAAAGCACTTCGTGCGTTGTGTGGGTTTGATCGTATTGAAGCAAAAAAATAAAGAACCACTTCCTGTCAAAGGAAAATGGAGGAATTTGATGTATACATTTTTTGTTTTATCCATAGAATTCCGGAGCTCTTTTACGAAAACGGAAATACCAGTTTTATCACCAAACGCGCGCAAATTTATGTTTAAAAAGTGTCTATTTTTTTTGATTTTGGTGGTTTTCGAAACCACCGCGTTCGCCCAGATTGGCGAAGACCTCTCTCTGGATTTATCAATATCTAATGTAGAGGTCAACGGAGGGGATCATTATCCTCTCCAAGGGCAGGAGATGAGAATTTCTTGCCAACAAAATCTTTCTCCCAAAACGGATTTGGTGGATTGGAAGAGTCATGTCGGCTACTTTTTTTCGACTAATTCTGTTTTTGATTCAACAGCTATTTTGCTTGCTGTTGATGAATCTTCTTTGGGGGGAAGGACTCAGGATGAGTTTGATCCTGAGGAGGCAACATTTTTGCTGCCTGATTCTATAAATGGGGTAGCATATATTTATATTGTTGCCGATTATTTAGGCACGTTTAGCCACGTTGAGGTTGACCTGGAAAACAATATTGTGAAAATTCCGATCATCATTCAAGAAATCCCCAGTGGGATTTCAGATGAGAGAGAAGAATTTTTCGTGTTATATCCAAATCCGACTTCGGATGTGCTAAACGTAAAAGTCCCCGCTGCGAAGCGTGGGCAAAATTTTGAAATTTTTGATACTTCGGGGAATAGCGTTAAAAAAGTTTCTTCTGATCAAAACAATACATCGATTGATGTATCTGATTTGGTCGCCGGAATGTATTTTTTCCATATTCCCGGAGTTGGGAAATTTCAAAAATTTTTAGTAAATTAAATAAATTTTTTAAATCCGATGAAGCTTGTAATTTCCTAATCGTTTAAAGGCACAGAGGAACCTTCTGCAGAAGGTTCCTCATTTTTTGTTTTCCTTTTTATTCAAGAATTCCACAAAGGATTCTAGATTTACTGCTTGTGTCATTGGGACGCTGTCTATATTTTCCGTAAATGTAAGAATTCCATTTTCAATTTTTGCTTCCAAAATAGGATGTGTGGAGAGAACATTTTCAAAATCTGTATCGACACTGTTTTTCAAAACAAGCCCGGTATCACCTGATTCAATCGTAAATGTATCCAGTGTAATTGGCTCGGGTGTTTTTTCTGCAACAGGAAAGAGAGAACATCCGGCGAGAAGGAGAGGAAAGACGAGGCCGAGAAGTATTTTGTTCATATGCTTTTAACTGTTAACTATTAACTTACTCAAGTCTGCCAGTCAATCGGCGGTTTGCCAAGTTTTTTCAGAATTTCATTTACGTGTTTAAAATGATTGCAGCCAAAAAATCCATTATTAGCACTGAATGGTGATGGATGTGCGGCTTCAAGAATTGTGTGTTTAGAGCTGTCGATAAGTGATTTTTTTGCACGTGCGTGTCGTCCCCAGAGCAGGAAGATGAGGTTTTCACGTTGATGAGAAAGTGTTTGAATAGTAGCGTCGG
>JAGYLK010000110.1 GCA_018401175.1 Candidatus Altimarinota bacterium | reverse complement strand
CTTCAACAACAACTCATCGATGCCGAAGAGTTGATGAGTGACCCCGAAATGAAAGACTTGGCAAAAACTGAATTTGATGCCGCAAAAAAGGCTCTTCCTTCCGTAGAAGAAGATTTGAAAATGGCGCTGATTCCCCGCGATCCCAGCGATGATCGAAATTGTATTGTTGAAATTCGTCCTGGTGCCGGAGGAGATGAATCCGCTTTATTTGGAGAAGAAATGGCGCGCGCGCTTATGAAATTTGCTGAGTCGCTAGATTTCAAAATAGAAATTCTATCGGAACAAACAAATGAAGGCGGCGGAATTAAGGAAATCATTTTTAAAATAAATGGATTTGGCGCCTATGGATATTTGAAATTTGAAGGCGGAGTACATCGAGTACAACGCATTCCGGTCACAGAATCTCAAGGACGCGTCCACACTTCTGCGATTTCTGTTGTCGTTATGCCCGAAATAGAAGAAACAGAGATTGAGATCAATCCTGCGGATGTCCGAGTAGATGTTTTTCGAGCCTCTGGCTGTGGAGGACAATCCGTAAATACAACCGACTCTGCCGTGCGACTGACTCATGTTCCAACCGGATTGGTTGTCACGTGTCAGGATGAAAAGTCACAATTAAAAAATAAAAATAAAGCGTTCGGCGTTCTCCGATCACGATTACACGCAATTGAAGAAGAGAAAAAACAAGCAGAACTGGGATCAAAGCGACTCGTGCAAATTGGATCGGGAGACCGCGGCGACAAGATCCGAACCTATAACTTCCCGCAAGATCGCGTCACCGATCACCGCATTGGACAAAACTTTTCAAATCTTCCGGGAATCATGGACGGAAACTTGGGAAAGATTGTAGAAGCATTGCAACTGGAAGAACAGAAAAGCTTGTTGGAACAAGCAGGATAATTCAATGATGAGAAAGTCTTTTGTGCGAAAAAACTCTCAGGAAAATTTGACTTTTCTCGGAAAAATTACCACACTGCGTCCGAAAAGTGATGGTCATTTCGGTGACTATCGCCATTTTTTCTGGAATTTTTTTATCCCCATAGACCATGCAGAGCAAATTACAAGCGGCAATTAATCAAATTTGTGCCGAGAAAAACCTCGATCACTCGATCGTAATCGAAGCGATTGAGAACGGAATTTCTCTTGCGTACAAAAAAGATTTTGGTCACCCAGATCAAAAAATAAAGGTAGTGCTCGGGGATGACATTACCGATATGAAAATCTTTGAAGAGCGCATCGTCGCACAAAAAGTAGAAGATCACGCCAATGAAATTGCGCTTAAAGATGCACAGCTCGTAAATCCGGTTGCCAAAATTGGCGACACTATTTATGTACCAATGCCTCTCGAGGAAAACTTTGGTCGTATTGCTGCACAAACAGCAAAACACGTTATGACCCAGAAACTACAAGAAGCAGAACGATCAATGCTCTTTGATAAATTCAAAGATCGCGAGGGAGACCTCCTCACCGCACGCGTACAAAAGGTGGATCGTGATTCCGTTTTGGTAGAAATCGAAGGAATCACAACGCTTCTTTTCAATCGACAACAAATTCCCGGAGAAAAATATTTCACCGGACAACGTATAAAAGTATTGCTTGAGGCGGTAGAACAGACAAGCAAAGGACCACAACTTCGTATCACACGAGCCAGTAAGAAATTTATTGACGCGTTATTCGAGGGAGAAATTCCGGAAATGCGTGAAGGAATTGTATACATTGCCAAAATGGCACGCGAACCAGGAGTGCGCTGTAAGTTGGCGGTTGCTTCTGAAGAATCTGGTGTTGACCCAGTCGGAGCATTCGTAGGACAACGTGGAAGCCGAATTAATACAGTAATGGAAGAAGTGGGAGATGAACGTCTCGACGTTATTCAGTATTCTGAAGATCCCAAAAAACTCCTCCTTGCCGCTCTCTCGCCAGCAAAAATCGCAAAAGTTGAATTTTTCAAGGGAGACAAGGGAGAAAATCGTGTGAAAATATTTGTACGCGAAGAAGAACGCGCAATCACAATCGGACGAAAAGGACAAAATGTTCGCCTCGCTGGACAGTTACTCGATATGCAGATTGACGTCATCACCTTCGATGGACCAATTGAAGAAGACGAATCAGTCGCACCAGAGCCAGCAAAGAAACAGGAAAAGAAAGAAATTTCAGAAAAGGTTACCATTGATGTTCTTGATGGCGTTGATGCCGAAGTAATTCAGACATTGACTGAACTGGGACTTTCTCAGGTAAAACAATTTGAGGGATTGAAAGCCGAAGA
>JAGYLK010000109.1 GCA_018401175.1 Candidatus Altimarinota bacterium | reverse complement strand
TCTGCGACAAGGACGTCCATTCGGGCGAGGTTTCCGGTGCGCATTCCAATGGGTTCGTAGGACATAGAGGCGTAGCCAGAGCTGATAGATTTCAAATCGTCATAAAAATCGGTGACGATAGATGCAATCGGGATTTCAAACGTTAACTCCACCCGAAGGGGGTCAGGATATTGCATATTTTTATGAATTCCACGGCGGTCGGTGCAGAGTTTCATGATTCCGCCGACTTGATCAGAGGGACAAAAAATAACTAGTTTTGCCCATGGTTCGCGGAGTTCTTTGTACAGACTTCCGTCGGGAAGCTCGGAAGGATTTGATATTTTTTGAATTGTTCCATCATTTTTTACAATTTCATATGCTACCGATGGGGCAGTAATGAGAATATCAAGATCAAACTCTCGTTCGAGTCGCTCGCGTATAATGTCGAGATGGAGCAGTCCGAGAAATCCAACACGGAATCCGTTTCCCAGCGCGGAAGAAACTTCTGGGGTATAGACGAGAGAAGCATCGTTGAGAGTTAATTTTTCAATTGCTTTGCGTAAGAGGGGAAAGTCATCTCCAGAAATAGGGTAAATCCCGGCAAACACAAATGGAACAGGTTCGGCATATCCGGGCAACGGTTTTGCCTGATCGTTTTTCCCGGTCCACATCGTGTCTCCGACACGAGCATCGATTACATTTTTCAATCCCGTAACTACATATCCGACTTCTCCCGTTTTAAGTGATGAAGTTGGTTTATAGGAGGGGTTCAAAAATCCTACTTCGGTGGGATATAATTCTCTTTTGGCGCGGAGAAGTTTTACCTTTTGTCCGGCCTTTAATTCTCCAGAAAAGACTCGTACCGAACTTACTACTCCTCGATATTGATCAAAGGTAGAATCAAAAATCAGGGCGCGCGTGTCGCCGTCCTCAAAAAGGGCAGCACTTTTGATAAAGAGTTCGTTTTCTGCAGGAGCGGGAACTTTTTCTATTACTGAATCGAGGAGATCTTCGATTCCTGCGCCCGTTTTTGCTGAAATCTGCAAAATGTCTTCAGCGGGGAATCCGAGAAGATTTTCTACTTCCTGTGCCCGTCGTTCGGGTTCTGCGGCAGGGAGATCGATCTTATTCAATACAGGAATAATGGTGAGTCCTTGTTCCATGGCGAGAAATACGTTTGCCAGCGTTTGTGCTTCGACTCCTTGTGTCGCATCTACAACGAGGATTGCGCCTTCGCATGCTGCTAAACTTCGACTTACTTCGTAGCTAAAATCAACGTGCCCAGGAGTATCAATTAAATTTAACTGTACTCCTTTCCAGTTCATGCGAACGGGTTGCAGCTTAATCGTAATTCCGCGTTCTTGTTCGAGTTCCATCGTGTCGAGCATTTGTCCGCGCACCATGTCTCGTTCGGTGAGAGTCCCCGTTTTGACAAGAAATCTATCGGCGAGTGTCGATTTCCCGTGGTCAATGTGAGCAATAATGCAGAAGTTTCGTATTTCATTCATCGTTGCGGAGTGTAGCGGAAAGTGTTTTAAATTCAATAGAGCCAGAAGGAAATATTTAATTTTTCTTGAGAAATTTGCCACTTGAAGTCCAGGACGGTACTATTTGTATGATGCAAAAACAAAAAGGATTTACTCTTTTGGAGCTGGCAGTAGTGATTGTCCTCATCGGGATAGTTTCTGGTACAGCGGCCCCTTCTTTCCAGCGATGGAGGCAGCAACAGCGATTTGAGACAGATGCACAAAACGTACTGCTGGCGATGGCTGATGTTCGAGCAGATTCTTTATCGGATCGAACGTGTGACGGACAAATAGCCGCGGAGTGGATTGTTGAGATAAACGAGACACAAATAATATACGGATGTAAACCCGTTTCGGGAGCACAAGTAACCCTTTCTCTCTTGCCGATAACGTCAGACGCCACACTTATGTTTCAAGAAACACAAGATCTTGACTCGGCGTGGACTTCTGTTGGATCGTTGAAAATTTCTGTGCTTTCGGGGGGAATGAATGCCCAAATTGGTTCGACATATCAATCACAATGGGCAAAAACGTCCCTTTCTTCTTCCTCTCTTGGAAAAGAACAAACGGTGTGTTATTCCCGTATTGCCAACTATCCCTTCCTTTCTCCCTCTGGATTATGTACCGAAGATTAAAGACTCGATTTCGTGGAGAGTCTCTCCTGGAGGTAGTAATTGCGATTACTGTTTTGACAATGGTTTTGACGAGTGTTTTCGGCGTCTTGATTCAGGTTTCTGCGACGAACGGAAATAGCATTAATCGTGTTGTTGCCTTAAATTTGGCACGAGAGGGAATAGAGTCAGTGAGAAATATTCGCGATACAAATTGGTTGAAATATTCAGGAGATATTCGGGCAAAATGGCTTTGTTTAGATACCTCTGTGGATCCAAACGCGTGCGAAGGAAATGTGATTTCGTCAATAACAGAGGGGCGATATCGTATGGAATTTTCGGAGGGAGCCGGGCGATATTTTTTGGAGGCAATGCCCGATGCCATAACAGAAAAAGAAGTTCTCCCGGGAGAATCTTTTCGCTTGTATCAAACAGCAGTAGGAAGGATTTCGCACGAAGCATCATCCAATGAGGCGTTGCCCTTTTATCGACAGATACAATTAACACCAGAAGAAACATATTTAAATAGCGCCTGTACGACGACGGGCTGTCCCAAAGACGTTCGACTGAACGTTTTGGTTCGTGTGCAATGGATGGACGGAAAAAATATTCGTTCGCTCGATTTGGAAGCCTATCTGTATGATTTTTTTGGCCGTGAATCTTATTAAATGAAAATAACTTTTCGTTCTCGGGGAATGACGATGGTGGAGCTATTGGTTGCCTCTACCATATCTGCCGTCGTTTTATCGGGATTATTTGCGGCGCTGGGAACGGTGTATTTTTCTCAAAAGAAAATTAATGCCACACAAAGTTTTTCTTCGGAATCACGATTTCTCATGGAGCAAATAACACAGATAGTGAGAAATAGCACCATTGATTATGATCGATTTTTTGTTGAAGTTGGTCCAGACCCAATGAGCTGTTCGGAGTTTTCTATAAATCAGGTGCCTTATGATCTTCAAGACGGAGAATTGAATCCTGACGACTTGGTGGAGCCGGTAACAAATAATGTTTCAAATAGAGAAATATTGGGCTATAGGAATGTCTTCTATTGGAATATCGCAACAGGAAGTATTGATCGATACAGGAACCTGGGAGGGAAAAATCCAACAGTCGGGGACGATGCCATTGATTCTTGTGC